>CAUJKL010000001.1 GCA_963204995.1 Planctomycetota bacterium
GTTACTGGATCCGCAACGCAATGTCATCCTTCAGCACGAACCTGTCGGCCCAAGTCACGTGGTCGCGTTTCATCCCGCCGAAAGTCGCCTCGTGGCAACATCGCCCCAAGGCATCCTTTGCTGGGAGATTGTTCCGCCGGACGACGGTTCTCGCGCTCGACTTACGGAACCCCGACTGCTCGCGTCGATCGATGTCGCTGCCGAGTTTCAACGCCTGGCATTCGATCGGCAAGGCGAGGCGTTGGCGTATGTCGCCAGCGATCGCCGGGTCGACATTCTATCTTGGCGAGACGCGACGCGACGCGCAAGTCTCGAGCTCGCATCCAACCTGCCCGGCATCGAGAACATCGCGATCAGTCCCGCGGGTCGTTGGGTCGCGGCCGTTACCGCAGGTCGCGCGCATGTGAGCGTGTGGGATACGCAGACGATGGAAGTAGTTTATGAAGCCGATCTGCCGGCAGGCTACGCATCGTTGCTGTTCAGTCCATCCGGCGAGCAACTCGTGATCCGCTCCTGGACGGAATACATCGTCTTGGAATCGGAGACATGGCGCGAACTGCAGCGCACCCAGCGCGAGCCGGGACCGTGCTGGGCGATGGACTATTCTCCCGATGGACGAACCTTGGCCTTGGCCATCTCGAATCAGTTGCTTCGAATACACGATGCAGCGACATTGGAGCCATTATTCGTTCTGCAATCGCCAGTGGCTTTGGACTTCACCTGTTGTCGCTTCTCTCCGGATGGCGAGCGTCTCTACGCCGGTTCCGCTTCCGGCATCGTGAGTTGCTGGGACATGGGACTCATCCAACAGCAGCTTGAAGAGTTGGGAGTCGGCTGGGGAGAGTAGGAATGGAAGTAGGACGGGTCTCCCGGCCCGTCCGTCGCATGACGGGCCAGGAGACCTGTCCTACATCAGTTATCAATGAAAGTGATGTTATTTCAGCAAGATTCTAGCGACCAGCGGGAGCGGGTTGTGTTTAACCGAGCGATAGCTCGCATTGGCTGCGGCCCTGCCGCCCTACGACACTCTTCCGCTGATCCCTAACGCACTGTCAACGCGAAAAATTCGGGGTCCAGCTGACCGTCCGTCCCACGCGAAAATTCAAGTCGGGACCAAGCACGAAAATAAATCCGCAAAAACGTCGTGCTCGTCGCTGCGGTTTCGCAGTAACTCTAAAGGAGGCTGTGGCTGGGACGGCCACCAGCTTCTGGTGTCACGAAACGGCACACTCTCGTGCGAATTAGCGCGCTTCGCGTCACCTGTCGCACGCCCTCGCAGGCCTGTTCTGGGAGATCTCAACCATGTCTACTCAGCCATCTCGCAATCGCTCTCTCCGCCGCCGATCTCGGCTTTACCGCCGCCGTATGAAACGGTTCTTTCGTCCGCTGATCGAACAACTTGAGGATCGGCGGCTGTTGGCAACCGTTACTGTGAATGACGGTCTCTGGGAAATGGGTGTCGATGATGTAACTGGGAATCTGACAGTCTGGAAACTCACGGCGGGAGGTGCCGATCATCTCCAGGAGGGGAGCTTACGCATTCGTACCAGCACCAGCGGCACGACGAGTGGCGCGGCGAGCTTGCTCAAGGACGCTGTTGCGCCCTTGGCCGTGACGCCTTTCGGTAACCGGATCGACGTGGAATACGGAAGCCCGGTCGTGGTGAGTGTTTCCTATACGCTGATGGGAATCTCCGATTCTCAATCGGATATCTTCGAAACGATCCGCATCACCAATTTCTCTTCCGATCCACTCAACGTTGGGCTCTTCGAATATACCGATCTGGATTTGGGCGGAAGTGGAGTAGAAGCAGACAACGATCGTGCCCAGTTGTTCGCGAAGACTCCGAATGCCCAAATTAAACAATCCGGTTCAGCGTTACCCAACGCTCCCGAGGTGGGCGCGACCGTACTCGGCTCATTACAGCCGACTCGGTTCCAGATAGACAATTCCACAACCCTCAGCAGCCAACTCGCGAGTTCGACTCCCGACTTGCTGAATAGTATCGCCAGTTCAACGCCGCCCTTCCCCGAGCCCCCGATTGCCGGGAACGTTACTCACGCGTACCAATGGGAATTCACTGTCGCGCCAGAGGGCTTTACCGAGGTGCAATCGACCAAGCACTTCGACCAGCCGAGTCTTCCGCCGGTCGTGACGCTCGATCCCGGCCCGCTGCCTCCGGGACAAGACAATCCGCGGTTTACAGTCGGCGGCTCCCCGCTGTTCGTCGCTCCGGGAAGCAGCACCAATGTCAGTGACGCGGATTCCGCGAACTTTCACGGCGGTGTGCTCGGTGTGGAAATCACACCGGACCTGCCCGCCGGCGCACCCCCATTGCCGTTCGATGAAATCTCGATCAACAGCCAGGGAACCGCTGCTGGTCAAATCAGTGTTTCCGGTTCCACGATTTCTTTTGGAGGCATGCCAATCGCGACATTTGGCGGGGGTATTAACACCCTGCCGCTCTTCATCAACCTGAACACGGGCGCCGACGCAGGGGCGGTGAAGGCGTTACTTCAGAACATTACCTACCGCTACGTACCGATGCCGCCCGCGCTTCCCAAGCCAACGTATCGGCTGCTGCGATTCACGCTGACCGATGGAGATGGCGGGACCAGCGAGGCGAAAACGCAGCGAGTCGATCTCGTCAACCGCGCTCCCACGCTAAATGCAGCCGGACCTTTTTCGATACCGGAACATCCTCAAGGCTCGCCTCCACCGTTTCCGCCCTTCGTCAACGTTGGTGCGCCCCTGGTGGCGTCCGATCTGGACTCGGATCCAGTGATCTTGGAGATCACCGCGGGCAACGACGGGAACGCCTTCATGATTGATCCAATGGGTCAACTCACGGCTGAGGCAGCGTCCCTGGATCGCGAAGCGAAGAGCAGCTACTCCTTAACGATTCGAGCCGTGGATCAGCAAATGGTTCCCGCCGCGAACTTGGCGAGTGATCCCATTACAGTGGTAGTGAACATCACCGACGTCAATGAGTTCGCTCCGGTGTTCACCGCCTCGGGACCTTTTACTGTCGAAACAAATTCTCCCAACAGCACCGTGGTCGGGAAGGTTACCGCCACCGACGATGACACCGGCCAGACGGTCACGTTTTCGATTACGGATGGGAACAACGATGGTGCCTTCGCCATCTCCTCCGCTGGACAGATCACGGTTGCGAATTCCGCGAACGTCACAACTCGACCGCTCACCGTTCGTGCCACCGACAACGGTAGCCCCGCAAAGACGACCGACGCCAGTGTCACGATCAATGTCGGTCCGAAAGTGTTAAACCATAGTGGGGTGCTGGCGGAAGGAGCAACCATAACACTAAGTGGTAGCCATTTGTCAGCCACGGACGCCGATAGTGATGATGCAGCCTTGATCTTCACGCTCACAACCGCGCCCAGTCGTGGCACGTTGAACAAGAACAGCACGGCATTAGGGGCGGGCGACACGTTCACCCAAGCGGACATCACGGCTGACAAGATCAGCTACACGCACAACGGCAGTAACACGACCAGCGACGATTTCCAGTTTACGGTCAAGGACCCAGCCAACAACGAGACGGCCTTGACCACGTTCAGCCTGACGATCACGGCGGTTGACGATGACACGCCGGTGGTGGGCAACAAGAGCGGGATGGTCAGCGAAGGCGGGACGTTGAACGTGACGAGCAGTCAGTTGTCAGCCACGGATGCCGATAGTGATGATGCAGCCTTGATCTTCACACTCACGACTGCGCCGAGTAACGGAGCGTTCAAGAAGGATGGCGTGGCACTAGCGGCCACCGGCACGTTTACGCAGCAAGACATCACGGACGGCAAGATCGTCTACAAGCACAACGGCAGCAACACGACCAGCGACAGCCTTGAGTTTACGGTCAAGGACCCGGCCAACAACGCAACGCCGGTGACCACGTTCAGCCTGACGATCACGGCGGTGAATAAGCCGGACTTGCTTAGTACGAACGTTAGCGTTGGAAAGATCTCAACCGTGTTTGGCGACACGGTCCAGGTCTCGTACACGGTCAAGAACGAAGGCGCCGCAACGGCAAGTGGCAGTTGGCAGGATCGAGTCTACTTGTCGACCGATCAGACACTGGACGAAGGCGACGTTGTGCTTGGCTCTTCGACTTTGCTCGGCCCCTTGGTCGTTGGGGCGATGTACCAGAGGACGTTGGATGTGACGTTGCCGCTGACGGTGAGTTCCATCGCGGGTGACTTCTTCTTGCTGGTGAAGACTGATGCCCACGGTGTGTTGGGTGAATCGGACGAAACGAATAATGTGATGGCGGCGGGGATTGAGCTGACGCTGCCGCCACTGCCGGACTTGGTCGTGACCAGCATAGCTGCCCCAATCTCGGCGAAGTCGGGCAACGGTATCGTGGTCGAGTGGACGATCACAAACCGGGGAAACGGCCCTGCCACGGGAACTTGGGCGGATCTGGTGTTGATATCGCACGACGCGGAGATCGGCGACGATCTGGAACTGCGTTCGTTCGGTTTCACCGGCACGATCGAGGCGGGGCAATCGGTAACACGCTCGCAAACGATTACGTTGCCCAAGATACTCGCCGGCATCAAACGGCTTGTTGTGCTGACCGATTCCACGGACAAGGTCTTCGAACATAGCGGCGAAGGCAACAATGCGACGATCGACGACGCCACCATCGAAATCACACAGTCGCCGCTGCCGAACCTGATTGTCACCGCGGTGAAGGCACCCGCAAATCCGTCGTCCGGTGAGTCGGTGGAGGTCGAGTGGGTCGTTGCCAATCAGGGCCAGGCGGCGACCGATACGACCTGGTTCGACGCCGTTTACCTTTCGGTGGACGAAAAGCTCGACCCGGGCGATCTCAAGTTGGGTCGCGTCGCGAACTTGAGTGCCCTGACTGCGTTCGGCGCATTGAATAGCTATCGCAACAAGCTCGCGGTCACGCTTCCCATTCACGTCAGCGGCGAATACTCCTTCCTAGTCCAAGCGGATGCGGACAACAAAGTCTTTGAACTGGCGGCAGGCGTCGACGACGCGGAGGGCGATAATGTGGGGGTGAGCACGCCAGCGACAAATATCAAGTTGACGCCGCCGCCGGATCTACGCGTCACGCGAGTCGAGGCTCCGGACGACGTGTTCTCCGGACGGAATTTCACGGTTTCTTGGACCGTCACCAACGAGGGTCCCGGCCAGACCGCGACGGACGCTTGGACTGATCGGGTTTACCTGTCGAAGGACGATCAATTGAATGCCAGCGGTGCCGATGCCGATCGCTTATTGGCGACACGCGTTCGCCGCGGGAAACTCGGAGTCGGCGAGAGTTATCAAGCGTTATTAACGGTGACCACGCCGGTCAGCAGCTCCGGCAGTTTTCACATCATCGTTCAGACCGATGGTCTCAATAACGTGTTCGAGTTCACGGACAGCAACAACACGTCCGAAAAGTCCGTGAACATCGTGCTTTCGCCGGTGCCCGATCTGGTGTTGGACCGCCTTAAGTTTCCCGCCGCCGCAGACGCCGGTCGCGGCTTCCGCATCGATTATGGTGTCCAGAACTCGGGCCAGATCACGACACCGCGAACCACGTGGCGCGACGAATTCTGGCTCCGCCCGGTTGGCGGTGATCCTGGCGGCGCTGACGACATCTCGCTTGGTGGAGCATTTCATCAAGGTGCCCTTGCCGACTCGGAGAACGCCAACAACCGTTATGACGCGACGTTCGACGCCGTCTTGCTGAACTCGGCCAGAGGCCAGTTACTGCAAGGCAAATACTTCGTCGTAGCGCGGACCGATGACTGTGGCGAAGTGTTCGAAATTGATAATGCCAACAACATCCACGTGTCCACGGCGACGGTCACGATCAGTCAGCGACCGCCCGATTTGGTCGTGACGGCGTTTGGGGGCGACCTCAGCGAAGCCAAGAGCTTGGAGCCGGTGTCACTCAACTGGACCGTGGCCAATCAAGGCGTCCTGGATTCCAATGTCACGCGGTGGCGAGATCGGGTCATCGGCTCGACGGACGCGACACTCGGAAATCGCGACGACTTCGAATTGACGGTGGTCGAACACCGCGGCTTGCTGGACGCGGGTCAGAGTTACTCGGTACAAGCACAGTTCCTACTACCCGCCCAGCTTCCCTCGGGCGTATTAAAACTGTTCGTCGTCACCGACGCATTCGACGCCGTGTTTGAGAACAGCGATTCCAACAATTCGTCCTCGGCATTCGAGCTGACGGTCACGCAACAACTGTCCGATCTGGCTGCTCAAATTGAAACGATTCAAAGCGAGCAGCCAGGTCAGCTCACGCTGGACGCGAGGATCAACAACATCGGCATCGGCCGGACTAGTGGGAATCGCTGGGGCGATGCGATCTTCCTTTCGTTGGATGAAGAACTGGGCAACGGCGACATTCTGCTAGCGACGCGTTCGCGCTCCGAGGCACTTGCCGCTCAAGACAGCTATGACATCCACGAGACATTCACCGTGCCAGCCCACGTCGCGGGCGAGTTTTATGTGATCGTCGCCGTGGATTACGGCAACGCGATCTTGGAGCAAGACGAAGCGAACAATATTGTTGCTTCCACCGCCAAGGTTACCATCACCCAATCGCTGCCCGACCTGCGAGTGACCCGCGTGACGGTTCCCGCGGAAGGGCTCAGCGGTCAGGACTTGCGGCTAACGTGGAAGGTTGTGAACGAAGGTGTAGCGGTCGCAACGGGCACCTGGAACGACACCGTCTATCTCTCGTTCGACACCGTATTCGACCCCCTGTCCGACATGTCGCTCGGCAACTTCCCGCGTTCCGGATCGTTGCCGGTCGGCAAGTCGTACCAGCAGACGCAATTTGTGACCGTGCCGCGCGGAGTGTCTGGCGAAGTCTACTTCTTCGTGCAAACCGACAGTGCGAGGCAACTTCTGGAAGTAAGCCCAAGCGGTGAAACAAACAACCGCTCGGTCGCCAGCAAACCAGTCATGATCAACATTGCTCCCCCAGCGGATCTCGTCGTGGGCACGATCACGATTCCCGACAACGGGGTGCCCGGAACATCCGCATCGATCACTTACACGGTGAAGAATCAGGGAGACAACGCGGCGAAGGGCCGCTGGTTCGATTCTCTCTACATCTCGTCGGACGACAAGTGGGACATTGATGACCCGCTATTTGCGCGCGTCCGGCACGAGGGCGACCTGGTCACGGAAGCGTCGTATACGAATACCGCCCAGGGTTCTCTACCCGGTGTTCTGCCAGGTGATTACTACGTGATTCTCCGCTCGGACATCACGAACCTGATTCCTGAAACCAGCGAAGCCAACAACCTCGCCGCGTCGCTAGATCGTTTCAGCTTAGACGTCCCATCGTTGGAATTGGAAACACCAACGGACCTGACTCTCTTGTATCTGGGTGAGTCGCATTTTTACAAAGTGGCTATTGGAGCCGGTGAAACGCTCCGCTTTGTACTGGATAGTCAGGCTCAGTTATCCTCGAACGAGCTATATGTAAGCTATGGCCAACTCCCGACGCGGACGACGCACGACTTCCGCTTTGACAAGCCGTTTTCGCCCGACCAACAGATCCTGATACCCACGACGCGGGCGGGTATTTATTACGTGCTCGTCTATGCGGCGGACGTGCCGATGGAGGTCGTGGGCCAAACGCCACAAAGCGCGCCGCTGCAAACGTCCGGCGCGGAAGGTGAGTCAGGCGGCGCGGTTGCGATTAAACCACCATTCCCCAACCAATACACGCTGTTGGCGGACAAAGTGGATTTCGAGTTGCTGGACATTAGCCATCATGAGGTTTCAAATCGAGGCGAAGTCACACTGACGCTGACGGGAGCGAAATTCACGCCGCTGACTTCGGCGCAATTGGTAGGCCCTGGACAGACCACGATCAGTGCCAGTCGCACGCGTTGGGTGGACTCGACCACGATTTGGGCTACTTTCGATCTAGCCCGGGCCCAAGCGCCTGTCGGCTCGTACACCGTGCAAGTGCAGAACGGCGGTCGTCAGGCACCACCCAAAGATCCCACCACCGCGACACTGAACGTCACCGACGGTCTCGCCGGCGACTTGGATTTGCGACTGGTGGTGCCTGACGCGCTGCGTCCGGGGCAAACGGGAACGGCACAGTTGGAATGGCGCAATACCGGCGGCACCGATGTGACCGCGCCGTTGCTCACCGTGCTGGTCGAAAATGCCCTGCTACGTCCGCTGGACAGCACGCAATTCACGACCGATGCCTTGTTGCTGATGGTACTCAACGAGGAAGGGCCGGCCGGCATCATTACGTCGGGGACGTCGGGCTCACTGGCCGTGGCATTCCAACCCACGATTCAGGCTGGCAACGTCGGGCTGCAAGCGTACCGGCTCCGCCCCGAAGATGTCCCGGACACGGCGGCGAAGTACCTGACGCGTCCGGCACACGTTACGCCGGAGGCTTGGAGTGTCTTGATCGCTGAGTTCGACGCCGGAGTGCGCGAGGGAGGGTTGCTGGCGGCGTTGGCCGACAACGCCACCCACTTTAGCCAACTGGGAGTCTATATTCACGATGGCGACACGCTGCTGGCCTTCGAAATGGACCAGGCCAACCACTATTCGGTCACGCCACCCGTCCTCGGGTTCGACGCCGTGCTGGTGGCACCCGGCGAGGACTTGGTATTCGAGCGAATGTACGCCCACGACATCCGCTCACGATACACCAGCGGTCCCTTCGGTTTGGGCTGGACGCACAATTGGAATGTTACGGCCGCAACTCAGCCGGAGAATGGGAATGTTATCGTTGCCGGATTCGACCCGAATCGATTCTTCGCGCTCCAAGTGGACGGAAGTTACGTGGGTCGACCAGGTGACGGCGGCGTGCTGCGCGCCGTTGGCAATGGTGGCTATGAACTCACGGAACTCAGTGGGAAGAGGACGGTCTTCGGACCCGATGGCAGTCTGGATTACGTCATCGATTCCAACGGCAACCGTGTGACCGCCGAGTACACCGGTCGGAAGTTGACCAAGTTGACGCACTCGTCCGGCCAGAGCGTTTCGCTGACGTACGACTCGCAAGGTCGCGTTACGAAACTGGTCGACCATATGGGGCGTGAGACGACCTACGACTACGACCCGACGGCCGGTCTGTTAACTGGCGTCCATGGCGCGACGGGCCAGAGCTCGTACACGTACGACACGACGTCCCCCGTTCCCATCAAGAACGGGCTCGTCAGTGTCGATCATCCGGACGGCGTGGAAATCCACTACGAATACGATGCAAGAGGGCGCGTCGCGGCCGATGCACTGGCCGGAGGGGCCGAGCGCCGAACCTTCACGTACGATACGGCCGCCGCCACGACGGCCACGGATGCGGCCGGTAATGTCTTCGCGACGCTGTTCGCTAACGATGGCAGCACGGGTCATCAATATGACCCGCTGGGCAACGCCACGCGCGTCGTATCGGCCGATCCATTCCAACGCACGCTCGTGTTGCCAGGCAACCGGTCGTACGAAGTTCAATTCGATGCCGGCTCGAACCTCATCGGCCTCGCCGACCCCTTTGGTGGTGGCTTTGACTTGACCTACGCGCCAGGCAGCAACCAATTGACCTCATTGCAAACGCCACGAGGCAGCAAGTACAGATTTACGTACGATGTCGGCGGCAATCTTGCCAAGCTGATCTACCCCAACGAATCGTTCGAGGCATTCTCCTATGACGAATTTGGCAACCAGACCAGCAGCAACAATCGCCGCCAGCAGATCACCGAAACGCAGTACGACGTCAACGGCCAAGTAACACGAGTGGACTATGGCGACGGCACATTCGCCACGTTCACCTACGACTCGCTTGGCCGGATGTCGGAGGCCAAGACCGGCAACCGCTCGGAAGCAATCACGCTTACCTATGATGGCAATTCTGATCGTGTGACAAGTGTGACGGACGAACAGAACCGGACGTTATCGTTCAGCTACGACTCCGAGGGCCGGCGACAGAGCACAACCTATGAAAACGGGTACGTGGTGAACTATGCGTACGATGCCGTCGGTCGCTTGTCTCGTCTTTCTGACTCGGGCAATCAACCGATCGCCGAGTATGGCTACGACCTGGTCGGGCGATTGCTGAGCATCAAACGCGGCAACGACACGATCACACGATACGCTTACGACGACGCGGGACGGACCACGCGCATCGAGCATGACCGAGGCAGAACAGGCGAGTCGTTCAGCTATAAGTACGACAGTGCCAACCGACCGGTCGAAGTGCGAATGGCGAGTGACGGCATGAGCACGGGCACACTCAAGTACGAATACGATGCTTTGGATCGGCTGACCGCCACGACTATCACCACGAAGTCAGGCAGCCGACGCATCTCGTACCAATACGATGCGAACGGCAATCGCGTCGCGGTAAGAGATGGCACCCGCGAAACCACCTACCAAGTGAATAACCTGGATCAGTACACGAAGATCGGGACCGCGAATCTTGAATACGACGCGGACGGAAACCTGGTCAAGATCACGGACGGTACTCAAGTCACACAGTACTTCTACAACAGCCAAAACCGCTTGTTCCGAGTGCTGCAACCCGGCGGCGCGACGATCACTTACGACTACGATCCGCTGGGCCGCCGCGTGGCCACCGACACCAATGGCGATCGTGTGGAATACCAGCTCGACCCTGCCCGGTTCGTGGACGTCGTGGCGACCTATAGCGAAACGGGGGATTTGATCGCGAACTACGTCCATGCCGCACTTGGCTTGGTCGGCCGGGCGGACCCGCTGGGGCAACTCGCGTTCTACGAGTTCGACGAAACCGATTCCACGACCGGCATCACCAATGTCACAGGTGCGCTGATCAACTCCTATCGCTATCTACCGTTCGGCGAACGGTGGGGGGCTATCGACGAGCAGCTCGACAATCCATTCCAATTCGTGGGCCAGTTCGGTGTAATGCGAGAATCGGACCAACTGGTCTTCATGCGCAACCGCTTCTACTCACCCAGTTCCGGTGTGTTTACGAGCATTGATCCGCTGCGGTTTCCGCCAATAAACGGTCCAAGCGGGCTGTATACCTATGCACTGAATAATCCTCTGCTGTACATCGACCCGCTCGGACTGCAATCCGGCGTGGGGCTGACACAAGATGCTCAGGAGATCTACCTCGGGCCCCCGATTCGTCGTCCGAAGCCGAAAGGCAACCCGTTCCGTGACGCAATGAGCGCCCTCAAACGTCAGGGCGATTGCGGCTATTTCAATGCCTCGGCGGCCCGGCAGGCGGCAGAGGCCGGTCTAGGGGGCGGAGGCTGTGACGACACCGAAACCGTCCCGGTGGTTCGTCCCTCGGATCCCAACGACATCGTCGGTCCGGTAGGCTTTGGTGACAAGCATTTTGTCGCGGCCAGTCGAACGTTTCCCTACACCATCCACTTCGAGAACCAGGCCAGCGCGACCGCACCGGCTCATGAAGTCACGATCACGCAACAGCTCGATCCGGACCTCGATCCGCGCACCTTCCGCTTCGGCGACTTCGGCTGGGGCAACTTCACGTTCGACACACCTGACAACGCCGCTTCGATCGACGAGGGGATCGAATTCAAGGACCTGGGGTTCCGAGTCGACGTGTTCGCGTCGATCCGGCTCACTGGGGAAATCACTTGGAAGCTCCGCACGATCGACTTGGAAACCGGATTGGCTCCCGTGGATGCGAACCTTGGTTTCCTACCGCCCAACGACTCATCGCGCGTCGGCGAGGGGTTCGTCAATTACACCGTGCGCGCCGACGCGACCAAACCGACGAACACCCGAATCGATGCCGAGGCATTGATCGTGTTCGACACCGAGCCGCCGCGCGCGACACCTCCTATCTTTAATACACTCGACGCCGATGTACCAACCAGCCAGATTGATTCATTGACGCCGATACCCAATAGTTTTGATGTCGATCTCACTTGGTCGGGCCAGGACGTGGCTGGTGGTTCGTCGCTACGTGGCGTAACGATCTTCGTCTCCGACAACAACGGATCGTTTTCACCTTGGCTGACCGACACTCTATTGAACTCCGCCACGTTTCAGGGGCAGCCGGGACACGCCTATGCCTTTTACAGCATTGCTGCCGACAATGCTGGCAACGAAGAACAGCCCCCAACAATTCCAGACCAGTCGATCGACCGTTCCGCCCCGACCGTGAAGAGCATTTCGCGCGCGGGTGCCAACGGAGCGCCGGGCTCGGGCGCGACTACCAATGCGGACGAAGCCAGGTTCATCGTTACGTTTACCGAGCCGCTCAACGAAGACCCTGGGCAAGGCGGCGTTGTCGATCTCACTGACTTTGCGGTCACCGGCAGTGGAGCCTCCGGAACTTCCGTCACGTCCGTACGTAAGATCTCCCCGACACAATATGAAGTGATCGTCAGCGGGTTGAACAACAGCGACGGCGGCACCGTCGGGCTCAAGCTGAAAGACGACGCGGTCATCCAAGACGCCAAAGGCAACGCACTGACGGACTACGGCACACCACTTTTGGCCGACGAATCGTTTTCAATCGATCGCGCCGGACCTCACGTCATCTCCACTTCGATACCTGCCAGCGGCTTTGTCGCCATCGGTTCGTCGCTGACGCAGATCACGTTCACTTTCAACGAACCGCTCCGTTCGTCGTCGGTATCGACAGAGGACGTTACGATTCTGAATGCCAGCGCCCAACCAGTGGTCATTTCCGGCGTGATGGTATCCGACAACAAGGTCATCGTCACGCTGCCCGAGCCCGCCGACGGACGCTACACGATCTCGCTTGGACTCGGCGTCCTTGATCTGGCCGGAAATGCGTTGAACCAGGATCGGGACGACACGAATGGCGAGCTCGAGGATATCTTCGAGACCGCCGTGACGTTGGACAAGAATCCGCCCGTGGTTGGTCTGGTCGCGGGCCTGATCACCAACGATTCCACGCCTAACTTCCAGGTGACGGCCAGCGACGCCTTGAGCGGGCTGCCCGATGGAGTCACCGTTTCGTTGGATGTCGATTTGAATAACGATGGCGTCTTCGATCTGAATGAACTCGAGTACGCATCCGCCCAGCTTGCCAATGGCGCGGCCGAGATTACCGTGCCGTCAGTTTTGACGGATGGATCGTATCGGCTGCGCGTGCAAGCCGCCGATGCGGCCGGGAATATCGGGTACAGCCGCGTGCTGCCGCTACGGGTCGATACGGTCCCGCCGCATGTCATTTCCATCGATCGGGTGGCGGATGCCGAACCGTCCACCACCGCGACCAGTGTCCGATTCACGGTAACGTTTAGTGAACCGGTCGAGGGTGGCGGAACTGCCGACTTCCGAGTGGATGCGGCCAACTCCGTGGCGGGCGCCGTGGTCACCGCCGTCAACGGCAGCGGCAGTACGCGGACGGTCACGGTCAACACGGGACGAGGCACTGGCGAGCTGAGTATCGACTTCGTAGGTGGAACATTATCGTCGTTCACTGACGGCGTTAACCAGCCCACGACAGGCTTCACGGACGGGCAAACGTACACTCTCGAGCCTCGCGGTGGTACGTTTGTGGTGACCACGACGGAAGACCAAACCGACGGCGATTCGCGCAGCGGTTTGGGCCTGCGCGAAGCGATCGTTTTGGCCAATGCGATGGACGGCCCGGACAAGATCTCGTTCGCCACCGAACTGCTAGGGAAAACGCTCACGTTGGCCGGCACCGAATTGATGATCACCGACGAAGTCGAGATCGTCGCGCCGGTGGCGGGCCGCATCAAGGTCGACGCGGCCGGACTGTCGCGGATTCTGCGCGTCGACGCGGGAGACGGCGAAGCCGTGCGATTGGACGGTGTACACTGGACGGGCGGCAAGACGATCGACGGTGCCAATGGTGCCGGCATCTATCTGGCCAGCGGCCAGTTGGCGCTGGTGAATGGCACGGTTTCCGCAAGCCACGGGACGGGAGACGATGGGTCTGGCAACACGAATCAGTATGCGGATGGCGGCGGGATCTTCGTGGCTGGTGGTCGCTTGGACATCATCGCCAGCACGTTGTTCGACAACACCGCCAGCGGCAACGGCGGTGGACTGTCGGTCGCCGAGAGTGCGACCGCAGTGACGCTGCTCAATGCCACCGTCTCTGGCAATCGAGCGGACCAGAACGGTGGCGGCATCTTCGCGGAAAATGGCGATCGGCTGATCATCAAGCACGGCACGCTGGCCTTCAACATCGCCGACGCCGACAACAATAATCTTGACGAAAATCGCGACGGCGACGGCGGCGGTATCGCCACCGCGGCGGGCACCGCCCACCTGGACCACAGTATCGTGGGTCTGAACCGGCATACGATGGCGTCGGTCATTCATCCGTTGGTTACGGATGACTTGCTGGGCAGCTTCACGGGGCAGTTCAACCTGATTCAGACAGTCGGTCAAGCCACGATCCCAAGCGAGGGAAACCAATTGGAGGTCGATCCTCTGCTGGACGAATTGGGCCACTACGGCGGTGCAACACGCACGCACCGTTTGCAAGCGGAAAGCCCGGCGATTAACGCGGGTAACACGACTGGTGACGAAACGAATCCCAGCGGCGACCAACGCAACTTCCCCTACCGCCGCGTGGCCGACGGCGTTATCGACATCGGCGCTTACGGA
>CAUJKL010000002.1 GCA_963204995.1 Planctomycetota bacterium
GGGACGTTCGGCGCGTGTTATATTTCCCTGCATGCCCAGACCTAAACGAGCCGACGAAGCGGACGGAATCTATCATGCCTTGAACCGAGGCAATGCGCGGGCGGACGTGTTTCGCAAACCGGAAGACTACGAGGCGTTCGATCGCATTATCGCGGAAGGGTTGGAGCGGTATCCGGTGTCGCTATTTGCTTACCAGTTGCTGCCCAATCACTGGCACATGGTTCTCCGTCCTAATGCACCGGACTATCGTCAACCCTCCGCCCCCGAGGCCGGCCAAGAGGGAGAGGAATCGAAAACAACGAGTCCTGACCCCTTAAATTTGTCGCCAACTGGTCTGAATCGGGAAGAGACGCCTTTAGCGATACGGAATCGCTGAACGGAACGAGCGTAACCGTCATCTCCAGCGCGACTTGGACCTCCAACTGGTCGTATTCCGATCCGAACGGGTCGGACAGCGGTTCGACCGCGTATTCCGAGATCGACACGTGGACTTACGAGGCGGGTACCGATCCGAAGTTGGCCGCACCGTTCGTCGACTACTTCGAGATCTCCCACATCTCGGAAATCGGCAACCGGATCGCTGATCTGTGGGGCGAGGTCGGCGACTTCATGGAGGATGTGGGCAGCGAGTTTGTGGACGCCTGGGGCGACTTCACGGATTCTTTCATTGATGCGTACAACTGGTTCTTCTCGCCCAGCGACTCTTCTTACGGCAACCAACTGACCGCGTTCCTGGGAACTTATATCATCATCCCTTTGATCGGAGTCGAACGGCTGGCGCAGCCGGGCGGCTTTGGGGACGATCTGTTGCTGACCGGACTGCTGGTCACCGAGATCGTCGGCTACGTCGACCCGACGCCCGTGTCGGACGTGCTGAACGCGGGCCTGAACACGCTCGACGGCAACTACGGTGCGGCTAGTCTCTCGCTGGGTGGTGCATTCATTCCCGGTGGTTTCGAGAAGGGGGCCAAAGCGGCGGCCAAGATTGGCGGCGGTGTGATGGGCGGGGCATCTTCTGCTTTGAAAAGTCTGACGAAGAACATCGATTGTGCTTCGCCCAACGTCATCAACCGGACCGTCGGCAAGGCACTCGGCAAGTGCTTCGTGGCGGGCACGCCGGTGACGGTCCCGACGGGCGGCGAGGGTCGGTGGCTGGTCTCGGGACTCGGCATGTTGACGGCTGGCGTGATCGCTTGTGGCATCGCCCATCTGCCACGAAAGAAGCGGGAGGAAGAAGATCGCGATGCGCTGTTCGCGGATGAACAGCTTGACAACTGGGACGATCCGTTGGACAACGGGTGGGAAGCTGACACTGATCATTGGGGAAAAGACTTCGTGGACCTAAAACAAGATCGCCTCGACGCCTTGTGCGATTTGCTATTCCACGGCAACCCCGTACGTCAGGCTTTCCAGCCTGACACCGACGCCCCCCTCTCGCTCGGCGCGGGCCTCCCCCTCTCGTCGGCTGACGTACCACGTAGGACGGAATTGCATTCCGTCCCATCAATCACTTCCACAGCCACCATGCCAGCCCGCCTGCCGCAAGTCGCTGCCAAGCCGAAACGCCCTCACGGTAAACGCCAACGCGCCGACAACGTCCGCTCCTGGCTCGGTTCGGCAACCTTGTTACTGTGTGCCGTCTTCGCCGCCTTCAGCTTCTACAAACACGCAGGCGATAACGATGTCGGCTCATTACCGATCGAGCAGATCCATCCCGCCTACAAAGTCATCGTCGACGCGCCGAAAGAAGCGTTGGCGACGGACTTCGCGCGGCTGACGGATCGTGAGATCAATTGGAACGCCAGCAACGGCGGCCTGGAGATCGAAGGCGTCGCCGACCCGCTCCGCGAGCTCACCGACGCATCCGCTGAAGCGATCGAACGCGCCGATTATCGCTTGCTGATTCTGCAAGCGAAGGAAGTCTGGGATGACGGCACGTGCAACGAGATCAACGTCGAGACGCTCCAGCCGTGGCAGTGGATTGACGAGCACCAAGCCCATGTTGGTTCGTGGGCTCCGCTACCGCTGGACACACTAGAAATGGGCTTGCCGGAAGGGATGACCGGCAAGGTCCTCGACATCCTGCCGTGTCCGAAGATCAAGTCCGGTCGCGGCCGAGTTGTCTTGACGACCGTGAACCGGATGGCCCAAGGCGTGCTTGAATTGACGTTGCGCGCAGCCAACGGGCAGGAAGAAACGCTGCGTCCGACGGGCGAGCACTTGTTCTACAGCGTCAGCCACGGCGAGTGGCTGCCAGCGGACCAATTGCAACCGGGCGAACATCTTGATGGAGTGAATGGCACGGTCACAGTAACGGCCATCACCACATTGCCCGGCACTCACCGCGTCTACAACATGACGGTGCAGGGCGAGCATCTATACCGCGTCGCGAACTGCGGCGTGCTGGTGCATAATAATTACCTGGGGAACAATCTTCGAAAGGCTGGAAGTTACGGTGACCTGGGCACGGACGCTCATCATATTGTCTCGCGGGGACACAAGGGAGCCACGGATGCGCGGGGAGTGCTTAAGAAACACGGAATAGGTATTGACGATGCTGCCAACGGCGCGTGGCTTCCACGGAACTCTCAAGTTTCTCGAGCCCGGGGAGTACTGCACAATCAAGCTGGTTCCGCACTGACCCGTAGTACATATTTGGACGCTGTCAACGACCGTATCTTGAAAGCGGATAGTGGAGGACGCGCCACAGTTCTCCGCGAACTCCAGAAGATTCGCTACGAATTGCTCAACGGCACGTTCCCCGGTGGGCTTCCGAACTACTAGTACTAGAATAAATCTCCCGTCGTGATCGAGGCTCCTAAAACCAAATGGACGTCTTTAGAATCTACTCCGACCGTCGGTATCACGATCAGGTGATCGAGGACGAGGAATTCGATACTCTTCAGCTCAACGTCTTTGCGACCGGCGCGCAGGTTTTCCCTAAACTGCCCAAATTTCGACTTATGGCGAATCCTGACTACCCGCGCGGCGAAGTCGGCGACTTCGAAATACTTTACGGTACGCGCCCTCCTGTGCTTAGCAAGAGAGCTGTCGACGAGCTGCGCGACTTATTGGACGAAAATGGTCAGTTATTCCAAGCTCCGAGCAGGGAAGGTAGGTTCTTTTTCTACAATGTGACAACAGTCATTGATGCTCTCGATACGAGCCGATCGGAAATTGAGTATTTTACCCAGTCGCCCAAGTATCCGAGGCCGAAACGCATTCATACGGTCAAACGGTATGAGTTTTTTGAGGCGGAACTGAAAGCGGCGACCATCTTCAAAGTGCCGCAATTGTGGCTGGAGCTTTTTGTCACGGACGCATTTGTGCAGCGAGTGGGCGAATCTCGGCTAACCGGATTCGATTTTCACCAAGTGTGGCCTCCACCGGACCCTGAAATCGAACGCCGGAAGTTTCTGGAGAAACGGGAGAGAAAGCGAATGCACAAGAAACCATGACGAGTGAAGTGGCCCCCGGACAAATCAAAAGCTGCCAGGGGTCAGCCTGACTTATTCATCTCTTCCCTTAACTGTCCGGCTGCGGACAAATCAAAGACACGGATAATAGGGGATAATAGAGGGGATAATAGGTAGAGGGGACAATAGGGAGGGGGGGATAATAGGGACACCCATACTCCTATTGCCTCCTCTTCGCCAAATGGATATCTTTGGGCGACTTTGACCACTTCACAGAAGGAGAATCGCCATGCCTCGATTGGCAAGAGGGGAATATCTGACCAAATCAAAGCACTGTCATGGGGAAATTTGCGAATTGAGATGAGCGC
>CAUJKL010000003.1 GCA_963204995.1 Planctomycetota bacterium
CCGTTAGGCTTCGGTTGAATTACCTACTCGGAGCCATCGGCGGACGCTTCTTTCTCTTGCGACGGCACACAGACTTGAATCTCGTCCCCCTGGACCCGAACAGCAAAGCTGTCGATGCTGATCTTGGGGTTATCGCACCACGCCCCGCCACATGTCTTGAATCGCCAGGCGTGCCAAGGACAACTCACTACCCCGTCTTCCACGTAACCGCCGGCCAGCGACGCTCCCATGTGCGGGCAGAAGTCATCGATCGCCTGGTAAGCACCGTTCTCGAAAAAAACGGCGACCATGCGGCCATTCACCGCATAAGCGCGTCCCTCACGCTCGGGGATGTCGCCCACTTTGGCAACCGTGATGAACTCGGGCATAGAGTTTGGTCCTATTACGAGGCTTCCGAAGTTTTAGAAACATCGGAAGTCTTGGGGTAAGCGGTTTTCGGGCATTGTATCGACGCCGGATGCCTTGCAAAACCGGGGCGAAGCCTTACGGTAAGCAACTTGAACCAATCAAAGCTCATACGCGTATGTAGTATCACGTCACGTTAAAAAAGTACACGACTCCAACTCCCCCGAACCATCCGTTTCGCTCGGCGATTTCCAACAGCTCATTCGCAAGATGTACTTCGACAAGGACGCTGCACGAGGAATCGATGGGACGTTCATGTGGTTGATGGAAGAAGTCGGTGAACTTGCGGCTGCTCTGCGCAGCGGCAGCCCAGAAGACAAGATGGAAGAGTTTGCCGACGTTCTGGCGTGGCTGACAACCATTGCCAACGTGGCCGAAGTTGATTTGAGCGCAGCGGTCGCTCGAAAATATGGCGCTGGTTGCCCCGGTTGCCAAAGATTTGTTTGCGTTTGTGATGATGCCGAGAAGCCTTGATGTCCCTAGCATTTCGAAATGGAGCGTAGGACGGGTCTCCAGGCCCGTCCGTTATCACGCGAAACGGAGTTTCGTCCCGTGTTCGCTACACTCACCCAATTTGAAGCCTGCGGACAACCGCCAAACTACGAACTGTCCTCACGAGTAGACGGGCCTGGAGACCCGTCCTACGACGCCTTAATGTAGTCTCGCGCGCTATTCGCGCGGCAGAGTGCTGCGATTATCCTGAAGCTTGTACTTTTCGCTGCCACCTCCCGATTCCCCATTCGTTTCCCGAATTCAAAATCTTCCAACCCAATGCCGCAGCACCGTCGCCTCACTCTCTTACTGCTTGCGGCTTGCCTTGCCGTTTTCGCTGGAACCAGCGCAGCGGTCGCACAGCTGTCGAGTCACGGCGAAATTCGTGATGTGTCGGTCGGATTCGATGGCACTTGCAAGCTGGGATATTGGACTCCCGTTCGGATAACTCTCGCGGCAGGCTCTCAAGATCTGGATGGCCAACTGGCGTTGACTACCAAGGACGGCGACGGCGTGCCGGCCACTTTTCTCGACGCGGAACGAATTCAGGTCGCGGCGAATGGCACGAGTTCGTTGACGCGATACATCAAACTCGGCCAACTCGACAGCGACTTAACGATCGAGCTGCGAGATGCCGGAGAACCCATCGTCCGACGCGTCATCGCCGGAAACGAATTGCCCCAGGCAATGGCTTCCGATCGCGACTGGATTCTCACGATCGGACCCGATATCGGCGTCGCCGGAGCCGTCAAGACTTCGCAAGTCACGCCTATCGCAGACGTCTCGGAATTGCCGACCAATTGGTTTGCCTACGAGGCTGTAAACACGATCGTTCTTGCCACCAGCGACGTTTCGGCGATCGCATCGATCACACCAGAGCAAATCGCCGCGTTGGAACGGTGGGTCGAACTTGGTGGACGACTCGTCATGTGCGTTGGGGCCGCCGGTGCTGAAGTGGTTGGAGCCGACAAGCCGTTCGGCAGACTAACACCGGGAACTTTTTCGCGAATTCAAACGGTTCGCAGTCATTCGGCACTCGAGAGCTATGCCGCCAGTTCGCAAGCACTCGACTCGCTCTCCGTCGGTGGCCGCCCCGTACCCTTGCAAATCTGTCTGCTGGAAAACGTTACTGGCAAAATGTCGGTCTACGAACAGAACGCGGAAGGCGTCCGGCCGATTATCGTGCGGGCACCGACGGGCCTTGGCCAAGTTGTCTTCATGGCGGCCGACCTCGACAAGGCACCGTTTTCTGACTGGGCCGACCGCCCACGACTGATCGAGAAACTGTTGCGCGGCGATGCGGAGCAGAACCAAGATCGCTCTTCGGCATCAGGCCCGACCGGACAGCTCGTTCATCTTGGCTACAACGATTTGGTGGGACAACTTCGGACGGGCGCGGAACAGTTTTCCGGCGTGCAGCTGATTTCCTTTGCGTGGGTCGCGGGGCTGATCATCCTCTATATTTTGCTCATTGGACCAGCGGATTATTTCTTTCTCCGTGACGTGCTGAGACGGATGAGTTGGACTTGGGTGACGTTCCCCTTCATTGCCATCGTATTTTGCTTGCTGGCCGTGTTGATGAGGGCGAGCTTTAAGGCACCGGATGTTAAGTTGAATCAGATCGATCTGGTCGATATCGATCTCGAGCGATCAATCGCCCGTGGCACAACGTGGGCGCATCTCTATACGCCCCGGTCTGCCAGTTACGACTTGCAACTCACTTCGGCTTGGCTCGATGCGGCGAACGAGGCTTCTGGCTGTCTGCTCTCCTGGCAAGGATTGCCCGGCACCGGTCTCGGTGGCCTGCAATCGAAATCCGCGACTTTGTTTCAGTCGCCCTACACGATCGATCGCACGACGAACGACAGCCAGATCGAGAACGCTCCGATCGAGATCGATGGCACCAAAGCTTTTGTCGGTCGCTGGTGGAATGACGTGCAGCTCGAATCCACGGCGGATCTGCATCTCGATGCGGGAGGATTGCTTCGCGGCAACGTGACGAACCCACTAGCCGTCGAATTGTACGACTGCATGTTGCTGTACGAGAACTGGGCGTACAAGTTGGAGCGAAAGGGGAGCGTTCTACAGCCCGGCGACTCAACACCCATTCATCTGGAAAAGCCGCTTAACTTCAACTGGCGTCTCACGCGTCGTCGCGTTGTCGAGATCAAGGACATTACAACGCCGTGGGAGCAGCGTGACATGGACGTCTCACGCATCTTGGAAATGATGATGTTTCACGGTATCGCCGGTGGCGACAAATACACGCAGTTGCATCATCGCTATCAGAACTATGTGGATCTGAGCGAGCACCTAACAACCGGCAGAGCGATTTTGTTTGGGCAAGCCAAGCAGCCGGCCAGCGTGATCGAATTGAACGGACACGCCGCCGGCGAGCGTTACGATCATCGCTGGACTTTTTACCGTGTCGTGTTTCCGGTCGACGCGTCGCGCACCACTTCTTCGAGATAAGCCATGTCAGAAATCGCCATCGAGGCCAAAGGGCTCACCAAGAAATACGGCGACATGTTCGCCATCCGCGACATCGATCTCGAACTGAACCAAGGCGATCTGTTCGGCTTTATCGGCCCGAACGGAGCGGGCAAGACGACCACGATGCGCATCATCGCCACGCTGCTCAACCCGACCTGGGGCGAGGCGTACGTCTGCGGCAACTCGATCTATACCAAGCCTAAAGAGATTCGGCGGTTAGTCGGCTACATGCCGGACTTCTTTGGTGTGTACGACGACATGAAGGTGATCGAGTATCTGGAATTCTTTGCTGCGGCTTATCGCATTCGCGGTCCGGAGCGTCGCCGACGTTGCGACGAGATGCTGGAGATTGTCGATCTCGACTTCAAACGCGACGCCTACGCCAACACGCTGTCGCGCGGCCAGACACAACGACTCGGCTTGGCTCGTACGCTGCTTCACGATCCGCAAGTTCTGCTGCTGGACGAACCGCTCAGCGGCCTCGATCCACGCGCGCGGATCGTGATGCGAAACCTGCTCCGTCGGCTCGGCCAGATGGGCAAGACCATTATCGTCTCCAGCCACATCCTGCCCGAGTTGGCCGACATCTGTAACAAGATCGGCATCATCGATCGCGGTATCATGAGCGTGAACGCCGAAGTCGCGGATGTGATGAAGCAGGTTCGTCAGCGAACGGTGTTGATCATCGAAGTGAAAGGCGACCGGGACGCGGCTGGCAAGTTGCTGGAGCAGCACGACGCGGTCGAAAGCGTCGAAGTGAAGAAGAATCAACTGCACGTCACACTCCAGCAAGGCATCGAAGATTACAGCGAGATCCCCTCGTTGCTGATCGGAGCTGGCCACAGGTTGATGCTGTTCCGCGAAGAAGAAGTCAATCTCGAATCGGCATTTATGACGCTGACGAAAGGAACGGCGACGAAGATGTGAGGCGGAAGGGGGCGGGAAGTGTCCCCAGAAAACAGCCGCGTCCCGGAGCCTCGATTCCTCGTTCAAGGTCTAGAGCCATTCGACGCGGTTTCGCATCTCCTCCGCTGTGAAGCAGCTATGAACGAGAAGCAGGGCGCGTAAGAGTTCACCAATGGCGTACTTCTCGGTGTGGCAGTAGCAAACGCCTGCGTGCTCAATGCCCTCGGCGGCAAGCCTAAGAAAATCGGCATCGTGGGTGACAATGACTCTACCTTCACGCAACGCAAAAGTAACATGGTCGAGATCATCCGCTCCCGATAGGCCAGCGTCGGGTGTGGTGGTGACGTCGATCCTGTGTGCTCGAAGGCCAGCCGTGATGGGGCCGTCGACGTGCTCATCAAGATGAAACCGGACTGTTGTTTCCGCCATCGCAGATACCTAAGACCGCGTCACGAAGCCGCGTGTAATGCGTCGGCCCCCGATCCGCTTCCATCTTGTCAGCCAACGTCTCACCAACTCGAATTTGAGCTTCAATCTCGTCGCGGTGATCGTAGTAGAAAGCCAGGGCCGCGTGGACATCGGCGAGTGTAAGCTGCGGATAATGCGCGATGATTTCGGCGGGTGTCTGGCCGCGCAGGTCGTGCCAGACATGAATGTCCCAGACACGAATCCGCGTACCAGCCACACACGGCTTGCCTCCGCAGACGGTAGGTTTGCTCTCGACGTGTCGGGCGCTGTTTGGCTGGTGTTGCTGAATGTCCATACCTCGATGATATCGTCACTCGGCGTAGAAAGGCAACCGGAATCGACCGGTGGGGCGCAGACGCTCATGCCACTTCTACAAAATCGATTGAACTGGATTTTCCCACAACTTCTCTCTAATGCTGAACCGCTTGAAGATACCAGTCCGGTTCGCCGTCGGGCCAGAGAGGGCCGAGTTGTGCCAGGTTGATTGTCTCACCCAATTCCGGAGCGCGTCGGTGATGTAGCTTGAGCAGGAACTCATAGTCTCGACGAATGGCGGTGCGGATGGCATACACGGCGAAGGCGGCGGCATAGGCGGCTTCGGGATCGGCGACGTAGCCAGCGTCAGTGTCGGCCGCGTAGGCGGCGTAGTGGGGGGCGTCGGCGGTGCCGTCGTAGGCGGTGGCGGCGGCCGCCGCAGCGGCCGCGGTGTAGCCAGCGGAGTAAGCGGCGTTGGCGTTGGCATCAGCGGCGGCTCGAGTGGCGGCGTCGGCGGCGTCGAAGAGTTCAAGGTCGCCCACAACCGGATGGGCGACGCTGACGAAGCGTTCTGCGAGCCTCATCGCGTTATCGACAGCCGCAACATGCTCTTCCGTAATTCCCCGTTCCTCATCCGGTTGAAAGAGCGGTTGGACGCGGCGGGCCGCTCGCACGGCGTAGGCGACCATGCCGCGCCGGGAAAGCTTCAATAGTTCCTTTTTGGTCGGCCAGTGGCACACGGATTAACTTGCCAGTGCCACCCAGCCGGGAGTCTTTTTCGGCGGGCGGCTTCCTGGTTCGGGAGACCTCCGGTCAGACCTTTCGGCGGAGTCAGGAGACTTGCGCCGAGCGCGCGATTTTCGTGTATACTAAGCCACGGAAGTGGAGTCAGACAGCGCTGCCTTGCGTGCCGCGATCTAGAGCTACGGGATGCGAATACCATGACAGAATGGCGAAACTACTTGGCTAGCGATCCACAGGTATGCCACGGGCAGTTGTGCGCCCAGGGAACCCGCGTGCTGGTGACCAATATCTTAGACAGCTTGGCCGAGGGTTCCAGTCGCGAGGAAATCTTGGGGAGCTATCCCTCGCTGCGGCCGGAACATATTGACGCGGCGATCTCCTACGCGGCGGAACTGGCCCGGGAGGAGAGCCTCCTGCCCATCGCAAAACTATGAAGTTTAAGCTCGACGAGAATCTGCCGGTAGAACTGGCGGTCGACATCCGTGCGGCAGGTCACGAAGCAGATACCGTCCACGACGAGGAACTAACCGGTGCAGTCGATCTGCTTCTTCTGCAACGGACACATGCTGAGGGACCTACGCTGCTAACGATGGACAAGGGCATTGCCGACGTTCGCGTCTATCCGCCGGCCGACTATTCGGGCATCGTCTTATTCCGCTTAAAAGTGACCGGTCGACGCGCCGTGCTGGCTTTCATAAGGCAGCACCTCCCGGCACTCTTGCAAGCCGACCTGGCGGGGCACCTGATCGTCGTATCGGAATCGGGAATCCGCATACGCTAAGTTGACGGCATCGTAATGCCGCAATTCAGAATCGTTCTCCTGTGAATCGATAGCACGCCAAAGCAAGCTACTAATTGCTAAACTTCATCTCCGTAAACTCACGTACTCGATCGCGGATGGCGGGTTCGACGGGCAATCGTTCCATGCTGCTGGCTCCGTAGAAGCCGACGATGCCTGCGGTGTGATCTAGGATAAACTGAGCATCCTCCGGTTCGGCAATCGGGCCTCCGTGGCATAGGACCAAGATTTCTGGGTTTACTTTCTTGGCGGCATCGTGCATGGCCTGCACACTCACTACCGACTCTTCCAGCGTCAATGCGGTCGTTGCGCCGATCGCGCCTTTCGTCGTCAGCCCCATGTGCGGAATCAAGATGTCGGCACCGGCTTTGGCCATTGCGGTGGCTTCGTCTGGATTGAAACAATACGGAGTCGTCAGCAGCCCCATCTCGTGAGCCGTGCGAATCATGTCAACTTCCAGACCATAACCCATTCCCGTTTCCTCCAGTCCGCGCCGGAAACTCCCATCGATCAGACCGACTGTCGGGAAGTTCTGCACACCGGAAAATCCCGCTGCGTCGACGTCGCGCAGAAACAGTTTCATCACACGAAACGGATCGGTTCCACAGACGCCGGCCAATACGGGTGTCCTGGTTGCCACGGGAATCACTTCGCGGCCCATGTCCATCACGATGGCGTTCGCATCGCCGTACGGCATCATTCCTGACAGCGAACCGTGTCCGCCCATGCGAAAGCGTCCTGAATTGTAAATTACGAGTAGATCAATGCCGCCAGCCTCCGACATCTTTGCGCTGAGCCCCGTTCCGGCACCACCGCCGACGATGGGCTTGCCCGCAGCAACTTTTGCACGCAACCGAGCGAGTATGTCTTCACGTTGAAACAAGGCCATGATTGTCTCCCAAAAGTAGCCATCACGCTCCGCCGTGATGAGCCTGTTACGATTGACTCCGTCCCGTGGTCGACGCTCGGTTGCACTTCGACGTCAAACCAGTAAGGCTCATCACGGCGGAGCGTGATGGCTACTCTTGGCTCATCACGGCGGAGCGTGATGGCTACTCTTGGCTCATCACGACGGAGCGTGATGGCTACTTTTCATCAGCTGAATAAGTTTCTCCGCAGCTGCCTCGGCGAAGGCGGAATCGTTTATGTGGGCATCCAAATTGATAAGTTCTACGTGTCCGTGACTCGATCGGATGGCATCGAACAAGGCCTTCCGTGCTTCCGGATCATCGAAGGGTCCACCTTCGCAATCGATTGCCGAAACACCTTTCAACGGCAGTAGGATCGCGCTCGGTCCGTGCGAAGTGGAAACCTTGTGTCCGATCTCCTGGCCGAGGAGCTTGCACTCCTCGACGGTCGTTCGCATCAGTGTGACCGTTGCATTGTGCTTGTAGAACCTGCGGCCTTGGAACTCGGTCGGGATCGTCTCCGGTGCCCAGAAATTGACCATGTCGGTGGCTCCGACCGAAACAACTTGCGGCACCTTCATCTTGGCCGCCGCCGTCAATCGACTTGGCCCAGCGGATAACACACCGCCGACAAGATCATCAGCCAACTCGGTCGTTGTGATATCCAGCACGCCCGCAATCAAGCCTTCACGAATCAACGACTCCATCGCCTGACCGCCATTGCCAGTCGCATGAAAGACCAACACTTCGTAACCCGCTGCTTCGAGTACCTCACGCGCCCGTTGCACACACGGCGTTGTCACGCCAAACATCGTCGCAGCCACCAGAGGCTTGTCGTCCTTCGAGGCCACAGCGCGGTGTTGCACCATGCCTGCCATCGCCGCGGCAGCGTTCAATAAGATCTGCCGACTGATGCGGTTAATTCCCGCGATGTCGACCACCGAGTTGCACATGACGATGTCTTTATCGCCTACCCATTGGCGCACATCACCGGAAGCCAGCGTGCTGACCATCACCTTCGGCACTCCGATCGGCAAGGCTCGCATCGCTGCTGTGCCGATCGTGGTTCCGGCTGAACCTCCGAGTGCGATCACGCCGCCGACTTCGCCTCGCCTAAACGCTTCGAGCACAACCGCCGTGGCACCTGCAGCAGCCTTTGTCACGGCAACGCCGCGATCATTTTTTGCAAGCGTCGCGGCCAGCGTTGTCCCGGCAGCCGCAAAAACTGCCTCGCGAGAGATGTCACCAGGAAATGGGGGAGTGCCGACGCAGCCGGTATCGACAACGACAATCTTCATACCGAGTTCGATAAGGCGATCGCGAACTAATGCCGCTTCCGGGCCTTTCGTGTCCAGTGTCGCAAGTAGATAGACGCTCATCGAAATCTCCTCATGCGGCCGGAACGCTCACCCTCATATATTAATACCGTGCGACATCCTTTGTAGCTTGGGCAGGATGCAATGTTTTGAGGTACTCCTGAGCCTTGAAGGTCATCATCCTCAAGTCGCTGCCGACGGCGAGGAACTGCATCCCTTGTTCGGCTCGCTCGACGGCTGATTCGGGGTCCATCGCGTGAATGCCGGTTGGTGTGCCGACCTTCTTGCCGACTTCGATCACACGTTGCACCATCGCTTCGTGTTCTTCCGGCGTCGGAAATGTGCCGTCGGGAGCACGCATCTGGAACCGCAGATCGTTCGGGCCGATAAAGATCGCATCGCAACCAGGCAGGCTGTATATCTCTTCCGCGTTCTCGACGCCGAGCGGACTTTCGGTTTGCAGAACGACAAGGATCTCGTCGTTGGCTCGCTGATAGTACTCACCGGCTTCCGCGCCAAAGTTCATGGCATGCATGCCACCGCCGACGCTGCGATTGCCTTGGGGAGGATACTTTGCTGCGGCGATCGCGATCTTGGCTTGTTCGACGGTATCCACCATCGGCACGACGATGCCCCAAGCTCCCGCGTCGAGAACTCGCTTGATGTAATGATGCGTCCCTTCGGGAACACGAGCCAAGGGCACACAACCCGCATCGGCGATGGCTCCAAAAATCGATGTGGCTTGCGACCAATCGATCGCCGAGTGTTCGATATCGAGCGTCAGCCAATCAAAGCCAAGCCGCGCCAATACTCGCGTAGCATATAAGTCGCCGAGTGCGAGCCAGCTGCCGAACGATGGCTCGCCGCGACGGAGTTTCTCTTTGACGGGATTGGTTTTCATAATCAATTTGTCCTTAGCCGGTTGTCATTCGTCACTTGGTAAAGGAAGTTATAATACACTGCGAGCTCGCAACCAATGACCGAAACTAAATGACCAAATCCGAATGACCAATGACCAATCCAATGCTTGTTAGCCTAGTGGCGCTTCTGATGTTACCTGTCGTGGCGAACGCGCAGACCGAATCACAATTCGAAGAAGCTCGCCATCGGATGGTGGACGAAGTTGTCGCTGGAGCGGGCGTGAAAGATCCGCGCGTGCTCCAAGCAATTCGCGACACGCCACGTCACGAGTTCGTAGCCGCGAATTTAAGGCATCAGGCCTACTATGACATGGCGCTGCCGATCGGCTTTCAGCAAACGATCTCGTCGCCCTTCATCGTGGCCTATATGACTGAGTCGCTCGACACACAACCGACTGACAAAGTGTTAGAGATCGGCACCGGAAGCGGCTATCAAGCCGCCGTCCTCAGCCCGCTGGTGAAAGAAGTTTATTCGATCGAGATTGTCGAGGGCCTGGGCCGCAAGGCGGAACAAACATTAAGACATTTGAAGTACAAGAATGTCTTCACCAAGGTCGGCGACGGGTTCAAAGGCTGGGCCGAGCATGCACCGTTCGACAAAATCATTGTCACCTGTTCGCCGGAGGCCCCGCCTCAACCGTTGATCGATCAGCTGGCCGAAGGCGGCTTGATGGTGATTCCTGCTGGCGAGCGATATCAGCAGACGCTGTACCTGATGCGGAAGAAGGACGGAAAGTTGGAGAAGGAAGCGTTGCGTCCGACATTGTTCGTCCCAATGACTGGCACTGCGGAAGATCTTCGTCGTGTAAAGCCGGACCCAGCACACCCACAGGCAGCCAACGGCAACTTCGAGGATCAGGTCGGCGACAACGGTTTCATTCCCGGTTGGTATTACGAACGACAGGCCGAGTGGACGACCGATGCACGGGCTCCCGAGGGTCAGCACTATGTCACGTTCAAGAACGAGGTAGCAGGACGTTCGTCGCATTTACTGCAAGGTTTGCCGATCGACGGTCGCCAGATTGCCGAGATCGAACTGTCGGCCATGGTGAAATATGCAAAGGTCATTGCGAACCTTAGTGAAGATGCACCGCCTTCCGTTGGCATCACCTTTTATGACGAGAATCGCAACGATCTCGGCCATAACTGGATTGGACCATTTCGGGGCTCGGCGGAATGGACGCAGGTGAAGAAGCGATTCCGCGTTCCGATTCAAGCTCGCGAAGGTTTGCTGCGCATTGGGCTGTTTGGTGCCACGGGCGAACTGTCGTTCGATGCTGTGACACTTAAGCCGATTGCACGTTAGTCCGTGTCATTCATCAGCCGCCAGGCGATAGCCTGCGGTTCTCGTGAACTTCGAGAGCCCTTGCTGCGCTCCGACTAATCGCATCTCTAGATCACAAAGACGATTCTGCCTGGTCTCGCATTCAATTGCATCTTGCTCCGTCGCAGTTCCGGGAGGTGGGCTCATTAGGACTCGTTCCGGCGGAATGTCGCCGAGCGCGACTAGCATGTCGGCGATTGTTCGTGGCTGCTGTGGTGATGCAATACTCATCGTTTTTCCTCGGTATGGTTTTATTCTAACCGAAGTCGCCTCGGCGGAACCAGCGGCAAACGGTTCAAGCCAGAAGCAAATGAAGTCACGGCAGGAGTCGCGAAAATAGGCTGGCGCTGATAGAACGTTAGACGGTATTTGAATCGCTCGCAAATCTGGAGTTAAGCATGTCGGCCGATCAGCCTCTTTCAGGCAAACGCATTTTGGTCTTGGTGGGAGACATCTACGAAGACCTGGAACTTTGGTATCCGAAGTTGCGGCTGATCGAAGCGGGCGCGGATGTGGTTGTTGCCGGACCGGAAGCTAACGTCGTGTACGCGGGAAAGCATGGATATCCTTGCAAGTCGGACGCGGCGATTGCGGATATGCAGGCCGACGACTTCGCCGGGCTC
>CAUJKL010000004.1 GCA_963204995.1 Planctomycetota bacterium
CTTCGGGCAGCCCCACGCCGCGTGCGCCTGCGCCAGTTCCAGCAGGCGCGTCTCAGCCTCGGGCGAGCTCGGGCGGCCTCGGCATCGACGCCGCTGCGTCGGGGGGGGGGGGGGGCCCCCCCCCCCCCCCCCCCCCCCCCCCCCCCACCCCAGGAAACGCGAAGCAAGGGAATTAGAACGCTGAAAGCGTTCCACAACGTTCGATTGTGCAACGCCTTCAGCGTTGAAACTGAATTGACATGACGACCTGGGGTGGCGTTCGGCGGCGTTGCCGCCAAACTTACCCCAGGCTTTGATGTGATACGCTTTCAGCGTAGGTGCGGCGTCTATTATCAGCCCGTTGAAGATCCAAAATCCTTCACGCCGTTGCCTGACGCAGCGCGATATACATCGCTCTAGCCGAGGTCGACAACATCCTGAAACTCGGGCACCGAAACCTTCCAGCCTTTCTCCTGCCGAATATGTTCGGCCAGACTCAGCGCGGCGTCTTCTTCGCCGTGCGTCAAAAAGATGCTGGTGGGTGCCTGTTTGAAATTCCCAATCCAACGCATTAACGCATCGCGATCCGCGTGGCCGGAGAATCCATAGATGCGGGAAATTTGCGCATGCGATTCGTAATTGCGACCGTGAATACGAACCTCCTGCTTGCCATCGCTGATTAATCGTCCGAGTGTACCTTGAGCCTGGTATCCGACAAACAGAATGGTCGACTCGGGGCGAGACAGATTGCGCCGCAAGTGGTGCTTGATGCGACCTCCGGTACACATCCCGGAAGTCGCCATGATGATGCAAGGCTGCGTCTCGTTGTTGATGGCGATCGATTCAGACGCAGATCTCGCCAAGTACAGCCCTGGAAACTGCAGTGGTGACTGATTCGATCCGATCAACTCCCACGCCTCCTGATCGAAGCAGTCGCGATGCTTGCGAAAGATGTTCGTGACGTCGACGGCCATGGGGCTGTCGAGGAACACCTTCACATCGGGAATGCGGTTGTCGTGGACCAAGCGGCTGATGTAGTACATCAACTCTTGGGCTCGTTCGACAGCGAATGTCGGGATCACGACATTCCCACCTCGCCCGATGGTGGCGTTTATCACATCGCACAATTGCGTTTCGACGTCGCCACCGTCCTCGTGATTGCGATCCCCATAGGTCGACTCCATGACGATGTGATCCGCTACATCAAGCAGGCTGGGATCGCGGATAATTGGTTTATTCCACTGCCCGATGTCGCCCGAGAAGATCACTCGTCGAGTGGCTCCATTTTCGGTGACAATAACTTCCAGTATCGCCGAGCCGAGGATATGTCCCGCATCGTGGAACACGACCGAGACGGAGTCTGTCACCCGCCGCGATGTTTCGTAAGGGACGCCGCTGAACATCGGCAAGGTCTTGATTACATCATCTTCGCCGTACAACGCTTTCTCGGGATATTGTCCTCTGCGGCCCTCGCGCTCGTGACGTTTCTTTTTATATGCGGCATCTTCTTCCTGGATTTTAGCAGAATCGCGCAGGATCACTTCGGCCAAGTCAACCGTCGGCCGCGTGCAAAAGATCGGTGCTTGAAAGCCATTGGCCACCAGCTTCGGAATCAGGCCACAGTGATCGAGATGTGCATGCGTGAGCAGCATGGCATCACACTCGGCGGGCGCGATCGAATTCGGCTCCCAGTTTCGCGACAGGAATTCGCGCTCTTGAAACATCCCACAATCGATCATGATCTTCGAGTCGGCAGTTTCCAAACAGTAGCACGAACCGGTAACTTGTCGATTGGCACCGAGAAAATGCAGCTTCACGCGATATCCTCCATTACGACGAAATTGTCCACTGTCGAGCTAACGGTAGATTGGCAAGGCCTCAGCGTAGTGAATTGTCAGCCTCGCCCAAGCCCATTTCGAACTGGCTCTGGGCTTTCAACCTCTTCCGCGCAGCCCACAACACCAAGCCAACACCAACGAGGGCACCGCCGGCAGCACAGGCCAGCCACATCGCCGGCATGTGCGATTGCTCGGCGACACCCCAGCCGCGCGACTTTAACTGATCCTGGTAGTAAGCCACCATCAGCAACAGGCCGTTATGCGTGGCATGCAATAACATGCCGGGCAATACGCTGTGCGTCCGGTAGCAAACCCAACCCAGGATCAAGCCCATAAAAGTGCTGGGGAAGAATTTCAGCGGTGACAGATCGCTGGTCGCGACGACATGAAATACACCAAACAGCAACGCCGAGACCGCGATCGCGATCGATGGACGAGTCGACTTTTGCAGGGCACTCATCAGATAGCCGCGAAAATAAAACTCCTCGCACACGGCTGGCGTGACGGCCATCGCCAGCAAGATCACGATCGGCGATGTATCGCGCCACTCAGCGAGCAGCGACTTGACCGACTCGATCATCGCCGGGTCGATTCCGCCGAGTCCAATCAGCTTGCTGAGCAAGACCAGTTCGTGGGCGAACGGCCACACCGAGATACCCAACACCGCTGCCCCCAAAAACGCCGTCACGCCAGCAGGTCGGAGCTGAAACCCGCTGACGAATCGGACTCGTTGAAAGACTGCGGCCACGATCGGTATAAGCACGAACAACAATGCCGTTACGAATGCCGCTAACGCCAATCGCGTTCCAATATTTGCATCCGGCAATCGATGCAACAGATTGCCTAGTAGGAAATAAAAGGGAAACAAGGCAGCCAGGCAGAACATCGCTCCCGGCAATGTCGCCGCCTCGCGTCGTTCTTCCGTGCGACGAAAGAGGTCGGCCCAAGTCGCCTGGCTACCATACAAGATCGCATCGGTGCCGAAGATTCTCGCCGCCAATCCAATCGCGGCGAACGCGTACAGCGCTGTCGATAATACCGCGACCGTCGCGAGTGTTGGCTGAACGTCGCCTTCAAAAATGTCGCGGGCCAGCAACACGATATTGACCAGCGGTGTCACGGCCAACAACCCGTTGAATTTCAAATCTGGCATCAGGCTCATCATGCCCGGAGCCAACGATAGTAGCATCAAGGGAATCAAATACGCCTGGGCCTCTTTGAACGAGCGGGCAAAGCTTGTCACGGCGAGCAAGATGGCGGAGAAGAAGGCGGCGAACAGGATTAACAACGCAAACACTTGGGCCACCAGAGTGCTGGTCAGTCCACCACTGCCGAACACCGTTTCGCCCAAACCGGTCGCGACCAGTGTTGTTGTCATGGCGACGAGATTTGCCGTGGCCGTAAAGAGAGCCACCGTGAGAACCGCGATGTACTTGGCAACGAGCAATCCCAGTCGCGGCACTGGCGCGGCCATCAGCGTTTCGAGCGTTCCCCGCTCGCGCTCTCCGGCAGTCAAGTCGATCGCTGGATAAACGGCACCGGTGATCGTCATCAGGATCAGAATCAGAGGAACTAGCGTTGTCAGAGAGAATGCGGCTGCGCCTCCGGAACCGGGAATCGACTCTCGTGTGACGTCGGTCGGCAATCGTACTTGGAGCACGTTCGTGATGTAACTCTCGTTAATCGCGGAAAGTCGCTTCGTGATGTACTCGGCTGCGACCTTGCTGAGTGCTGATTCTTCGCGATAGATCACCTGGCACTTCAGCTGCCGCGAAAAACCACTAGTTCGATCCAACTCGTCGCCCTCCAGCAGCACGACGGCAACATCGAGTTCTCCGCTCGCGACGCCTCGCCGCAATTCGTTACCGTACAACCAACGGATCTTCGGCTCGGCGTTCAGATTCAGTAGAGGATCGGTCGAAGAACCGTTTTCTTCGCGGCCCGCTGGCGAAGAGGAACGGAGAATGTCATCGCCCGCGTGAAGGAACCGAGTGAGTTTGATCACCGCCTGCTCCGACTCGGCTCCCGCGAGGCATTCGACTTGCGCATACGAAGTTAACGACGATAGTGCGAACTTCTGAAAGGCCATGCTTAACAACGGATAGACCAGCAACGGCATGAACACCAGCGTGACGATCGTCCTGCGATCACGAAGAATCTCTCGCAACTCTTTGATGCAGAGCCGAACCAGCCGCGATCGGGCAGAAGACCGCCGCCACTCGGTTCTGTTGGTCGCGGGCGTAGTTTCCGCGGATCGTGGATGGTGATCTGTGATCATACGTAAAGGACGCTTTCCCGCGCCGCCACCTCGCTATGTGGAACTTATGGAGGGCGCTTGTTGGTCCAAGAAGCCGAGGAACATATCGACGAGCGTTTCGCATCCCGTCGACGCCTGCAACTCGCCGATCGTGCCTTCGCGCCACAATCGCCCCGCATGCAGCAGTCCGAAGCGATCGCATAAACGCTGAGCTTCGTCCAAATGGTGCGTACACACAATCACGGCTTTGTTTCTGTCACGGAGGTGCGCGATGTAATCGAAGACCACTTTGCTGCCGATCACGTCCAACCCCCGCGTCGGTTCGTCGAGCAGCATGACGGGCGGATCGTGGATCAAGCCGCGTACGAGGATCACTCGTTGCTTCTGGCCGGTGCTGAGACTCGCACAACGACGCGAGAGAAGTTTGTCGATTCCGAACGTCTGCGCAAGGTGCGACAGTCGCTCGGCAGCAATCTCGCGCGGTACGTCGTACAGGTCGGCAAAGAACAAGAGCATCTCGCGAACCGACAGCCAGGGATAGACGCCATCATTTGCTGAGACGAGACCGAGTCGCGACTTCACCGCATCCGGATCGGTCGAGCTGCGATATCCGTCCACCTCGGCATAGCCGCCGTCCGCCTTCAGCAGACCAACGATCATCCGCACCGTCGTCGTTTTACCAGCCCCATTTGGACCAAGCAGGCCATAGACTTCACCAGGCTTGACAGAGAACGACAGCTTGTTGACCGCAATGATCTCTTCACCGCCAGCGAGAAACCGCTTAAACAATTCGTGGACGACGATCATGACAGCGGTTGCCGGAGGAGCGAAAATAGCGGACTAGGCTAGTGCTTTGTAAAACTAAGAATTGTGTGTCACTGGCTGTGCCAGTGCCGTCATCGCTCTGATTAGTTGGAGATCACTGGCGGAGCCAGTGGCACGCAACCCTAAAGGCAATGACGAGGCACTAGGCACTCATCGTATGACGGCAGCGAAGGTGCGTGAACCACCTGTACGGAACCTCGCGTGACTTGGCTCGTGACGCCAGCGTTACGGTGCGGGCTCTTTCGGCACAGCGGCAGCCGCTTTTTCGATGACCCCAAACAGGTGACCACCGGCTTTGCCATGTGCCCACGTCCCAGCATATTTATTGTCGTAAATCACAACTCGAGCGCTGAAAGTTCCCATTGCTGGGATTGTGAAGTCAGTCAGCGTAATGATCGGCGTATCGCCTGCCCATTTAACTTCCAGCGGCAGCGGCACGGTCACGTCGTTCGCACCATATTTGATGCGAGCCTTGAATAGCCAATAGTCGCCGTCGGGCAACTTGGTGACGCTCTCGATCGTGTATTCCTCTTTAGCCAGCGGCCCATCGTCCTTTCCCAGGATCGTAAAACGACCGACGAGCTTGACGCCTGACAGGGTCGCTTCGAACTGTTGGAAGAGTGCTTCGCGATCGGCGGCTGGCGCGGCCGGCTTCGCTTCCGCTTGCGGCTGAGGATCTTCGGCACGCGTCGTAGCAGCGATCAGTGAGTTAAAAAACACGGCGAGTAATATGCTCGATCGTTTCATAAGCATGCTCCTAATAGAGGGACAATGCGGCAAAGAAGTTTTCGCTGATTATAGCAAGTTGTCACCGCGACACAGCGGAATTCAATTGACGGTGGCCTGTCGTTTAAGGCCGTTCCCATGCCGTACTCTCGCACGCGCGAAGAATGGCTTGGTTGGTGCGGAGCGTGTGAATTGCCTCGGCGAGCGAACAACTTGGCGTAGCCTGGCTCAGGACAACGTCGAGGAACCGATTGGCTTGAGCAATGAACAGATCGTCGCGTTCGAGCGGCGCGCAAGGTTCGTCGTGCCAGTGGTCCGTCGGGTCGACCTGCCAACGCCAACGCTGCGCGTGGGACTCGAATCGTACCGTGCCGCCTGTACAGACGACTGTCAGCGACGATTCGTTGGGGGCTTGATGCTGGTTCATACTGTACGATGCCAGAACCTCTGCGTGTCGAGCGATCACGTTGACCGTGTCTTCCACATCGACTCCTGCGAGTACTTGGTGACGGCAATCCGCAGCGAGCCGGTCGATGGGGCCGACAAGCCACTCGCCGGCGTTGATCATGTGCGTTAGCGCATCTTGAATCGCACCCCCGCCGGTTGCCCGATCACGATAGTAGATGTCTCGATACGCCGGACGGTAAGTCGGAAAATGTTGGCCCGAGCAGGCGATCAAGTGAACGGGCTGGCCGAACCTGCCGGAGTCGAGTGCCGCTTTCATGGCTGCCAGCGCGGGATGAACTCGCGTGACGTAGGCGACCATCACCGCAACGCCCGATGAATCGACCAACTGCTTCAATTCGTCAACTCGATCGAGATTGATACTGAGCGGTTTTTCAATGAGCAGATGCCGCTTCCGTGTTGCAATCTCGATCGCCATGGGGATGTGAAGCTGAGCGGGAGTACAAATCACTGCAGCGTCGAAATCCGATGCCAGCGCTTCGTCCCATTTGCCAAATGCGTTGGCCAAGGAATAACGGCTGGCGATTTGATTTCGCAAACCATCATTGATTTCGCAGATCGAGACATCGGCTCGTCCGGTCTGCTGAAAGCAGCGCGTATGGCGTTCACCAATCGAACCGACACCGATAACGAGTACTTTTAGGGACATTTCGTTTCTTTACGTGGAGAGACTTGGGACGACGTATTCGGAGGGAAGCAGAGTGCTACGTCGATTTACGAAACTAACTCAAACGGTTCAACACCAACTCGGTATCGGAGAGATCATCCAGCAGTAGATCCGGCCGCAGGGCGGCAAGCTCGCTCGCCGGATGCAGGCCGGTCGCAACGGCCAGCACTTTTGCGTCGATGGCGCGGGCACAACTGATGTCCAGCGGCGTGTCACCGATGACCCAGACCCGCCCGGGATCAAAGATCCCGTTGGCGTGTTGCTTGGCTGCCACGAGTGCTGCGCCGGCGACACCGTCTCGGTCGCGATGCTCGTCACCAAAGCCGCCAAATTCGAAATGGTCGAACAGCCCGAAGTACGACAGCTTGATGCGAGCGCCGTCTTGCAAGTTCCCCGTCAGTAAACCAATCGCCACTGCGTCACGTGATTGCAAGTGATCGAGCAACCGCAGCACTCCTTCGAGCACTCGGCCATTCCGCTGGGCCAGATGGACCGGTAGCCGCGCGAGGTATCCATCGCGGAGTCGCTGCCAATTCTCTGGCGAGTCGTCGATCTGATGCTGCGCGAACAGATTTGTCCCAATACCGCGATCCGTGCAGCCGCTGAAAGGAACCTGTGCTGGATTGTCGATTTCGAAGTCTTCGCGAAACGCCTCCATGAGTGCCGTGCCGCCGGCACCTCCGGTATTGATCAGTGTTCCGTCGATATCAAAGAGCAGTGTAAGCATGAGCGAATTGTAACGGGTCGAGCGGCGGTGCGTCGACGGGATGATGGCGAGCCCGCAACGTTTAAGGAAAAAGGATGGCAAAGACGTTGAAGTGCAGGAGGGCTGGAAGGGCCGCGTCCTGCCGTTCGATCTGGTCCAGCGCACGCATCACAAAGAGGAACTCGATGCGCTGCGTGAAAAGGAAACTCGCCTCAGCGAAATCGCCGCCGCTCTCGAGGAAATCATCGAGTCGCTCTCCGAAACCGAGGGCGAATATGTCGTCTTAAATGACGCCAATGACAAGTTTGCCGTCACCGAGTTAAACAACGAACTCAAAGAGCATTTGAGCGCCGTTGAAACTGACGAAACGCGGGCGCTAAATGACTACCTTGTTCTGCTTGATGCCGGGGCAAAGAAACGGCAAAAAGAAGCCTTTGTCGCAGAGCACGCCGAAGTCTATTGGCCCCAAATCGAGACAAATAAAGACGGCACGTACGGAAAAGACAAGGTGAATAGCTACTTAACGAATCTCCAGTCTTCCTTTGAGTTTCCAGAGGACACGCTTGCTCCTAAGTTGCTCAAAGCAAGTTCACTACTGGATGAAGAGAAAGCGTTGAACACTGCGGTCAAAGAAGACGCCGCTGCGCTACATCTGAAAACCAAAGAGCTGCGACAGCAGACTGGACACCGCCCAATTCGCGCGCGCCGTCCGCGCCACCAGATTGCTTGATCGCGCGACGATGAAGATCGAGAACTTCGCCCAGTGTGAGGCAACGCATCAACTCAGTCGCCGATACAGTTCGCGGTTCTTTTCGAAGACGAATTGTGCAGCGCGATCAAAGTCGTCGGCAGATCGTGTTAGTAGATCGTTAACCGCGGCCTTGGCAAGTTCACGGGCATCAACCACCAAGTTCGCGGGCACGCTCTTCGAGCCGGGCCGACTGTTCGTCGTCAAGGTTAAGGGAGATGGACATGTGGATTTCTCGATCTGCCAACGGGAGGTTTTGCCGACGCAGATTCTGATCGAAGCAAGAAACGCCGCACACTAAAAGATTCTACTAACGCCAGATAACGTTGCCAACCAAAAGAGGCGTTCGCGGCGTGACCAACCAAGAGACTCGACCGAAGCGATCGAGGTGACCAACCGAAAGACTTTCCACCGACAAAGCCGCGGCCTTGCGGCAAAACCATGTTGTCGGTCATTCGCCCTCGCTGATGTCACGCTCGTCGAAGATCCGAGCGCTATGAAACACGGTAAGAATGTCAACTCTGCTTTCGGACACTCGATAGATGATGCGGTAGTTACCTTGGAGAACCTCGCGCAACTCTTCACGACCGATTTCGGGGATGACCTCGCCGGAATAGGGAAATTGCCTCAGTCGCCCGACGGATAGCCGCAACTTACGAACATAAGCGGACGCGGTGGCGGGCGCATCACGCGCAATGTGAGCACGAACAGCCCGCAGGTCTTCACGAGCCTGGCGGGTCCAGTAGATGTTACTGGGCATCTTCCGCCTCAAGTTCATCCATGAACGCGTCGTGTTCCATCACGTCACCAGCATCGGCTTGGGCGGTCCCAAGTTCGATCTTGCGAAGGAGGTAGAGGCGGTCAATAACGTCGTCGAGCGAGACGTCATCATCGAGCGTCTGGATTAACAAGATAGCCTTTTCTTTGGTTGTCACAATTGAGCCTTTGATCTATGACCGACAATAAGATTTTCTACAACAACCTGTCGCAATGTACGGTCAAGCTGGGGAAGCTGGCTTGCGACTTCGGTCGCTCGGTCTGATTATCGGCTCATCGCTGGAGCTTGGCAAGCAGAATCGTGTCGTGAAAGACTTCAGACGGGCCGTTTCCTGGTGTTGCGCGCGAAACTTGGTCGGCATCGCCGTGGGAGCGATAGGGAACTGCTGTCGAGCACGTTACGCGGACCAGCCAATTAGCTGGGCGTCGACGGAAGTTGGCAGAGACGAGTCGAGATCTCGCACTGGACCAGTTCGTAAAACTCAGGCTCCTCGAACCGTTCGCGTTGCGGGCGTGTTAGCCAACTTAAATGATGCCGTTTTCGCGAATCCTCAAACTGCGTCGGTGTTCACGACCGACGTAGGGAACCGTTGTTTACACAGTGCGTTCGTTGGCACGCACCGATGCAAGTTGGCAACTTGCGTTTCGAGACAGAGGTGAGGCTCGGCGTTGCATCTTGGCAAAATGCGTTTAGCTGCGGAGGTCGATGTTACCCACATAGGTTAACTGTACGACGAATGTCATGCTCGAGCGGGCTCGCGTTCCGAATGACGGCCGTTTTACGACGTGTGCCACGCGGCACAAGTACTTGGGACAGTCTCAGCCAATCATGCACTCCAAGAACCGATCGCAAGGCGGTCGGCACTCGTGGCGGCTCGCCAACATACTCATCAGTTGCTCGAAACGCTCGCGGTGTAGCGAGTAGTAGATGTGTTTGCCATCGCGACGTGTGCGCAGAACTCCCGCTTCGCGCAATCGGCCTAAGTGATGGCTGACCAGCGGCTGCGGCAGTTGCACATGCTCACACAAGTCAGTCACGTTCTGTTCGCCTTCGTAACTTATGTGCAACACGATCGCGAGCCGCTTCTTGTCGCTCAGGATCTTGAACAGATCAGCCAGTTCAGCGACCCGGTCGCCGGTCGGCTCGTTAGTCGCCTTGGCAACTGTTAGTTGTTGAAGGGCGATCATGGTGCTTCTCCAAGTGTTTGTTGTCAGGGTGCCGTTAAGAGTCTTGTCTCGCGTCGTCAGCG
>CAUJKL010000005.1 GCA_963204995.1 Planctomycetota bacterium
TAAGGTAAGTTGGCTTCTTACCGCCCGGTACGCTCGTCCAGCCGTGAAGGAAGAGGATTTTCATACTTGCGTTTCTCCCTAAGTTGAGGTCGGATGGAGTTCTATAATCAAGGTTGCGTCATTCGCCAGACCGCTCGACACTGAAGTGGGTAGTCGGTCAACATGCCGTCGATCTGTGCAGCATGAACTCGCTGCCAAGTATCCGCGTTTCGGCGAGCTTCTCCGGCCCCGGCATAGTTAAACAGGACTTGCTTCTTGTGTTGATGAAGTCGCTCCACATCCTCGCGCGTCGGTGCAAAGGTCAGTAAAAATACGTCCAGAAAGTCTTCTTGAATCCGGTCATCGAGACTCTGACGGTTCACGTTTTGTCCAATACGAAACTTCGGATTGATCTTCTTCAGACGTTGGCTGATCTCGGCGCTTTGGTCGAAGGCAAATGACTCGTCGAGCAAGCCATACTTCTCCACAAGCGAAACGAGCTTCGTTTCACCGGAAGGCGTTAGCTGCTTTACGTTGAGGGCTATGATCGTCGGTGTACGTTTGCGAGCCTTCACCAGTGCAAGTGTTTCCTCCAGCGTTGGAACCTGAACACCGGTGAAGGCCGGATCGAACCAGCTACCCGCGTCGAGTTGTAAGACCTCGTTCAAATTCAAGTCGCGGATCGATTGACTCGAACCATTTGTTGTCCGCTCCACGCTGTCATCGTGCAGAATGACCAAATGGTCGTCTTGTGTAGTGCGGATATCCAGCTCAAATCCCATTCCAAGTTCCAGATACGCGGCGAACGCAGGGAGCGTGTTCTCTGGTGCATGCCGCAATAGACCACGATGGGCGACTGGAATCGGTGCATCTGCTTGAACTTGCGAGACGTAGCCAGGGATTACAGTTAGACTCGCAACGCACGTCAACATGATCGCAAGTTGACTGCCTGCGGCCCAATTGATTGAGTTAACAAAGTTCACCATTCGTCCGTGCCTCATACTTTGTCGCGGATCACGACCATCCGATCCAAGCATTCAAGTGAACGACGCTCGATTCTAGCTCGAACGGAGCGTGACTGCGACGCACAAACGTGTTTCGAGATCTTCCGGCAAAGCGATTTGGCGGCGACCGTGATTCCGCCGAAGTCGCCCTGACCCTGGCAGTTGCTTAGTCACCTTCGATATCGTTGAATAGAATGTCGTAATCATCGAGCCCAGTTTGCCGAGCAACACTGCGAGTCGAGTTTACGCAGGTTATGCTGGACTGTATCTCACACACTTTGCTTCCAACTAAAGAGAAAACGCACCATGAAGAATTGGATCCACGTACTAATCGCTGCAATGTTTGTTTGTCTCGGCGAGAGTCACGCACTGTGGGCTGCCGACAAGATTCCAGGCATCGGACCAAAGGGCGACGTGCGGAAATTGCACGGGGAACTACAGTTCACAGAAGGGCCGACGTGGGATGGTCAGGGAAATCTCTACTTCAGCGACATTCCAGCAAACTGCATTTACAAAGTCGACGCCGCGGGCACTTTATCCGTCTTTCTCGAACCATCAAATCACACGAACGGTTTGATGGTAAACCGCGGTCGGCTCGTAGCGTGTGAAATGGATGGCAGGCTTGTAGCAATCGACTTAGCGAACAAAGAAACCACGGCGATCGCATCCCAATATCAGGGCGAGCGTTTCAACGCGCCCAACGATCTGGTGATCGACCGCGCGGGAGGCATCTATTTCACCGATCCGCATTTCCGTGCCCCCACTCCGTTGCCGCAGGAGGTCGTTGCGGTTTACTACGCCACAAAAGACGGTCAGGTCACGCGGCTGATTGATGATCTCAAAGCCCCGAACGGTGTGATCTTGTCGCCGGACGAGAAGACGCTGTACGTCATTCCGTCCTTGCAGAAGCAGATGATGGCGTATCCGATTGTCAGCCCTGGAAAGCTCGGGGAAGGGAATGTCTTTTGCGAGTTACAGCAGCCTGAAGGAAAGGACGATACCGGTGGCGACGGCTTAACGATCGACAAGCAGGGCAATTTGTACATTACTTCGGGCCTGGGGATTCAAGTCTACAATCGCGATGGCAAGCTACTCGGCATTTTGAGTTTCCCCGAACAGCCAGCGAACTGTTCCTTCGGCGGTCCTGATAACCAGACGTTGTTTGTCACTGCCCGGACTTCGCTGTACGCTGTCGAGATGGAAGCTACAGGACATGTGTTCCCCGGCAAAGCGGAGTGAGAATGCCCAGACCTGACGTTGCTACTGTGGTTAGGTATCACTTCGCTGAACTCTTCGGCTTCAAGTGCTGATCGAAGAAACTCCACATGGCAGTTGCCGATTTTATCGCGTGTTCGCCGCCGAAACCGTGTCCTTGCCCCTCAAAGATCATTAGCATGTGACGTGCGCCTGACGACTTCATTTTCTCGTTTAATGTTGTGGCCTGAGCGATTGGAACTAACGCATCTCGGTCCCCGTGTAACGTCAGAATCGGTGGGTCATCGGCGCTGGCATACGTGATCGGGCTTGCCGCTTTGTAGGTCTCGCCGGTTTCGTCCGGCGTCCCGCCCATAAACAGTCGGAAGATCCACGCCACGGAACTTGTTTCATAGCACGCCGCCATGTCTGTTGGTCCGAAGACGTTCACGACTGCCTGCACCCGGCTGGATTGATCGGGATTTCCACCGTCACCTTCCAAGTCCGAGTTGGCGTCCGTTAAACCGACGAGCAGCGAGAGATGACCGCCGGCTGAGCCGCCCGTCACACCGATTCGGTCAGGATCGACGTGGTATTTGTCGGCATTGGCTCGCAACCAACGGATCGACGCCTTTGCATCGTGGATTTGCGATGGGAAGTTGGGTGTGGCAGTCGTGGTTTCCTTCTTCGTTTCATCGAATTTCATCAGCCGGTAGCTGATAGTTGCCGCCACGTACCCTCGCTTGGCCGCTTCAACGATTTGTCCCCGGTATCCCTGGCGATGTCCCTGATACCAGCCACCACCATGAATGAACACAATCGCCGGGAACGGACCGTCTCCGTCTGGCCGAGCAATGTCGAGTTTCAATTCCGTGTCCCCGCCCCTCCCGTAAGTGATGCTCTCTTCGACGGTGACATCGGCACGGATTGCGCCGCAGCCCAGACTCACAATGACGAGAGCGATCAGGAAAGTTTTGCGTTCGCTGAAAGACATGGTGCTGACTCCAAGGCCCGGTGGTGATTTGCAACAGGTCTAATTCTATCGGGACGGAATCGTGCTCGATAGAATGTCTTCGTTGGAGACTCGTCTGCCGGTTGACCCGAAAGAGAGAATCATGTGCCGTCCACATGGACAACTTGTGCCCGGCACTTCCGTAACGCCATCGGGGCATGCAACCGTCGATCCGGCTGGGGCACCCGCCCAGCACGTTCTACTCGTCGAAATGCCGAACCATCTTGTCCAACCACACTCGCTGAGCCACATGGAGCGACGGTAATGGATGTCGGTACTTGTTTGTCGTTCCTACTTCCAGCAACCCCTTGGTTGTCCGATTACGGGGGAGCCTCGACAAGCATCGTTCAATCAGCGGGTCTAGCTTCTCACTCAGGCCCCACGCAAGTACGAGCGGTATCTTTCGGCTCTTGGGAAGTTTGACCGCCAGTTCGTTCTTTCGGACTTCGGAGAAGATGGAATGCGAGTCGAAGTTAGAGTCTGCTTCCAATCGCTGGTAGAGCTTGATGAATTCGGGACTCTTGGAACTGCGCAGGTCCGACAGGTTGAGAACTCGAACATGCTGCCATTGTCGAAAGTGCATCAACCTCATCACCTGGTACTGCGTCGTGTCAGGCTTGGTTGGCACTAGCGAGATTGGCAACTCGTGGATCGCCCCGACACGAACGTGATTGCTGACCTCGACCAATGGCTTCGATGAGCCGGGGTTCATCATTATGAAAACCGCATCGGAACTAAGTTGCGACAGGTCCGAGTGATCCTTTGGGATTCGAGACTTGGCGACGAGTTCCAAAACGCTTCGGCATTCGACGACTTCCATTGAAGCCAATTCGACCGAATAGAAGTGGCCGAAGACACCGTATGTCTTCTTTAACTCCCCGGCTGAAATAAATCGCTTCATCTTCCTGATCCCGTCAATTCCGATAGAAGTCGATCCACTGGAACGTAAGCTCTTTCGGGTTCCCCTCGAACAACATTGCAGGCAGCGGAAGCTCAAAGTAGCCATCCTTGAGTGGAATCTTTCCGTTGCCACCGACGATGCGAACATTGGTGTGATAGGGGCTTTTCTCGTCGAGCGCTAATTCTTCCTTGCCTCTTTGCAGTGAAACTCTTGACGAGTTATCACCCGTGCTGGAAGCCGACCACTCGACCGCAACGTCATCCCCACCTGCTTTGAAGGACTCCAGCCCGCTCAGATGCAGGCGGACAAAAATCGGCTTGGGCCATGCGTCCAACTTTCTCCTGATCGTCGCCTTGTCGATGCCGAATTCGCTGGTGATCTCGATGATGGTCTGGTCGCCATCAGGCAAGAAGCGAACGTTGCTACCTTCTCGACCGACCTTAGCATCAATCGGCACCGCATCGACATGTTTCTGTGCTTGTTTGCTCACGGGTGCTTCCAATGCAACGAAGACATTGTGCGGTGCCGGATTGTCGGTCAACTTGACGACTCGACGCTCGCCCGGCGTCAATGTAGCCA
>CAUJKL010000006.1 GCA_963204995.1 Planctomycetota bacterium
AACCTCGCAGCACCATGCTCGGACGATCTGGTGCCGAGGCAGGTCGCGCAAAGACTTTACTAGCCACGGCCAAGAACTTCACGGGGGAATCGAGCGTTTGAAGCGTCAGCAATCGTTGTGCAAGCTTCACGCGCTCGTCGCGAGGATCATTCACATCGCGATTCGCGATGATGCTCAAACCTTCCTGCAAGGGCACAGCCTCGTAATCGTCACCGCCATGTACGGCCCAAGCAGTGTCGGAGTCCGCAATGATAAAGTTGACACCGTTGTACTTGCCGCTCGAAATTTCGTCCAAGGCCAAGTCAACGGCTCGCCGAGCCGAACCGGAACGCAGAAGTTCGCGGCATAAAATGCCCCGTGACGGCGGATTCACGGGCTTGTTGAATTTCAAACGGTTACAGGCAGCGACAAATAGTCCGTGTTGATTGACACCGAGCCAGGTTCCGCCGGAACGCTGATCGATTCCGCACAGAATGCGCGGCTTGCCTGATTGAATCGACGGCGTAAGTGCCGTCCGATCGTAGGCTTCTTCACGGTTTGCAGCCACCAGCACGGGTGTGTCGGTGTCGGGTTGATATTGGATAGCGAGTATACACATGCTCGTTCAAACTTTCCTTCCTCTGAGAAGTGAAACACTGGCAGGATAAATCGTCGTGCCCCGGGGGATTTCTCGCCCTGAAACAATTAACCCAATTTACGGAACGGCACGAGTTCTCGACACCCTCTTCGTGGGGACTATGTGATCATTTTTGCCAGGATTGTCTCCTTGGCTAGCGACAAAATGACTTGTCGGGTCGCCTTGAAAACCTTAATCTGCATGGGCTGATTGCGGGAACTCTTCTGGCTTCAAGTGGTTAGGTCACCATTCAAGCGAAGGTTGCCGATTAGGAAGCATAAAGGTCGTAGATGGATCGACTGGGTCAGTCGCGGTGGATACGCGGCGAACGAAGAGGGATCGGCGTTCCAAATGAGCCGCCCATAAGGCGGACACAACTGCAGACTCGAAACAGGCGATCCAATAAACATGGCGACAACGATCGAACCGACGCGATCAACGCGCAACCAAACCGCTCACCGACGGTTTCACACTTTGACCGGTGTGCAGGTGTTAGGCACCGGTGCCTTCACTCCGGCGAACGTGGTCCGTAACGAGGATCTGTCCGAGTTGGGTTTCGATGCCGACTGGATTGTTCAGCGCACGGGAATTCACGAGCGACGACACGCGCTGCCCGATGAAGTCACAAGCGACTTGGCGTTCCAGGCCGCCATTCGATGCCTCGAAGCATCCGATATTGCGATCGGCGACATTGACCTCATCCTGGTCGGGACGGTGACTCCCGATCGTCCGATGCCCTCGACCGCTTGCATACTGCAACAGAAGCTCGGCTCGAACGCTCCCGCATTCGATGTGAATGCTGCCTGTTCTGGTTTCGTCTACACCTTGGCGACGGGTGCGCAGTTCGTCAAAACGGGACACAGCGAAAGAGTGCTGGTGGTCGGTGCGGATCTCATGTCGCGAATCGTGAATCCCGCAGATAAGAAAACTTACCCGTTGTTCGGCGACGGTGCGGGCGCGGTGTTGTTAGGGCCAGGTTCCAAAGAGCAAGGCCTGCTCTCGTATATGATGGGTGCCGACGGTGATGGTGCGGGGATGTTGTACATACCGGCCGGTGGGTCGGAAGAGCCAGTGAATGCCGCTGCTATCGAAGCCAATCGTCAGTTTATGCACATGGACGGGCGTGCGGTCTTCAAGTGGGCCATTCGGACGGTGAGCGATGCCATTCGTGAAACCTTGCATCACGCTGGCAAGTCAATCGACGATGTCGACGCGCTCGTGTTGCATCAAGCCAACATTCGCATTATCGATGCCGTTATCGACGAGCTTGAATTGAATCCTGCCAAAGCCATCGTCAACGTCGAGCAATACGGCAATACATCGGCCGGCAGTATTCCGTTGGCTCTAGCCGAAGCCCACCAGCAAGGCCGCATCGATCGAGGCGATCTCGTGTTGATGTGCGGTTTCGGTGCTGGTTTAACTTGGGGCACGGCGCTGCTACGCTGGTAGCAAAGGGCTCAAGTACGACGGCCCTCCGAGGCCGGGGCTTTTAACATGTTTAGGACGACCATCGGGTAGTGGTTCTGCCGGGAGAATAAGCCCGATAGGGCTGACACAACCCGTGCCGGGGCTGTAAAGCCCCGGTTGCTAACACCCAATTCGGCCAAGCCCCGATAGGGGCGACACAGGTGGTGAAGTGTATCGCCCCTATCGGGACTTTCAGCACATATCGCAAATGATTCCGGGGCTTTACAGCCCCGGCAGAGGTTGTTGCGACCCTCCGGGCCAGTGATACTATGCCCGTCTCCAAGGATGTTAAAAGCCCTGGCCTCCGACGACCGTCGTACTAAAACACCAGCACCCATCAGAAAGGAATCGGACATGGCTAACGTTAAGACGCTTCCCGCTCGCAGCACCGTCAAAGTAGGCGACACCTGGGATCTCTCCAGCTTGTTTGCCAGCGACGATGATTGGGAGAAGTCGTTTAAGCAGTTCGAGAAACAGATTCCGCAGTTCGAGAAGCATCGCGGAAAGCTCGGCGATAGCGCGAAGGATTTGGCCGCCTGCTTGAAGTTTGACAGTGATGTCGATCGACTCGCCGAACGACTGGGAGCTTATGCCTTCCTAAAGACCACGGAAGATCAAACGAACAGCGTCTATCAGCGCATGAATGGGCGCTTCCAAAATGTGGCCGTCCGCGCCGGCGAAGCGGCCAGCTTCATACGGCCCGAGATTCTGGCCATTCCCAAACGAAAGCTCGACGATTTTCTGGCGAGCAAGGAATTGAAGCACTATCGCCTCTCGCTCGAACGCTTGCTGCGCTTCAAGAAGCACACGCTCAGCAACAAAGAAGAACAGCTCCTCGCCATGCAAGGCGAGATGGCCCAAACTGCGAGCAAAGCGTTTCGCCAGTTGCTCGATGCGGATCTGAAGTTCGGCAACGTGAAGGACGAGCACGGTGAACAGATCGAGCTGAGCAATTCGACGCTCAGCCAACTGATGATTTCACCCAAGCGAAACGTCCGCAAGACAGCCTTTCATCAGTACTACGAGCAGTTCACGGGCCACGAGAACACGTTGGCCGCCACCCTGTCAGGTTCGATTCAGAAGGACATCTATTACGCGCGAGCACGAGGTTACGACAGCGCGTTGGCGTCGGCGTTGTACGCCGACAATGTGCCGCAAACCGTCTACGACAATCTGATCGCGTCCGTGCGTAACAACTTGCCGGCCGTACACCATTACTACGAAGTCCGCCGCCGCAAGATGAAGTTGAAGGACATTCATCATTACGACACCTACGTGCCGATCCTCAGCGATCTCAGCGTGAAGCACACTTGGAAAGAAGCGGTCAAGATCGTCCTCAAGTCGCTCGCGCCGCTGGGCAACGAATACGGTGCCGTCTTGGAAAAGGGCCTCAACGGACGTTGGTCCGATCGCTATCCGAATAAAGGCAAGCAAAGCGGTGCGTTCAGCTGCGGAACCTACGACGGCGACCCGTACATCATGATGAACTATAAACCCGAAGTGCTCGACGACATTTTTACGTTGACGCACGAAGCGGGCCATTCGATGCACTCGCATTACTCCGCCAAGCATCAATCGTTCGAGTACTACAACTACACGATCTTTGTGGCCGAAGTTGCCAGCACGTTCAACGAACAATTGCTCAGCCGGCACCTGATGGCCGGCGCTCGCGACGACAAGGAACGCGCTTACCTGATCAATCGCGAGATTGACGGCATTCGCGCTACGGTTGTCCGCCAAACGATGTTCGCCGAATTTGAGAAGATCTCGCACGAGATGGCGGAGGCTGGCGAGCCGCTGACCGTTCAGGCGCTGAAGGACATCTATCGCAAGCTGCTCGAAGCCTACTTTGGGCCGGACTTTGCAATCGACGAAGAACTGTCGCTCGAATGCATGCGAATCCCTCATTTCTATCGCGCGTTCTACGTGTACAAGTACGCCACTGGATTGTCGGCTGCGATCGCACTGAGCAAGCGAGTTGTCGAAGGTGGCGAGAAGGAGCTGAACGACTACCTCAGTTTCCTCCAAGGCGGCTGCTCGAAGTTCCCGCTCGATCTGCTCCGCGACGCCGGCGTTGACATGGAACGTCCGGAACCGGTCGACACCGCACTCTCGCACTTCGGCTCGCTCGTGAAGGAACTCGACTCGCTTCTTTAGACGCCTGCGAGTATCCTTATCCAAGTGGAGCTGTCGCAAAGATTGTCCGCTGTGCGATAGGATTCGACTAGTCGGGTGTTCCACTTGCAAAAGGCCCGCTCAAAGTACTACCACCCTCGTAAACCGCAATTCATTCCGATCCCTCTCGCTAATCCACCTACAAAAGTCTACTCAAAGCACTATGTCCCGTCGCTTCGTTTGCCTACTGCTCGTTCCTTTGTTGCTGGCCAACCAGGGTTTGTCCCTCGCGCACTCGCATCTCGGAACGGAGGTTGCAACGCCGGAAGGTCATTCGTCGCGGCCCCATATTCATTTTGGCGGACACGATCATCACGCAGCAGCCCACGGCGACGACCACGTTGCAGGTCATTTGCACAGGCATTCCTCGGATTCGGAACATCGCACCAACAAACATCACGAGGCCGTTGCTACGGCGATCGAGACCGCTGGTGATCACAATGCCGATGCGTTGTATTTTGCGCAAACGGTGACTTTGGCTCGCGATTGCGACGCGTCCAGCATCCTGCTGGCAAAACATAATGTCGTCGCCACAACTCATCAGACCGCGGACTCTGGCGATTGGCGACTACGTTTGCGACCTTTACGGTACTCGGCATCGGAATTCGATGCAGATTGTCCCATCTATCTGCGCACGCACTCTCTGCGCATTTAATCGCGGCTACACCATCGACTGCGTCTTTGTGGCCGCCCTCTCCTGCCGCGCGTCGCGCTACACTCGAGTTGGCTCGTAGTCCGATCTGTTGTCGCGCACTTGCAGCGATAGAAGCCTTTTGCTGAGGTAGATCAAATGCATCGAAAGCGAACAATTCGCGGCGTCGCGATTCTCATCGTCACCGTTGGAATCGCCTTCACGGCTTTTGTGTCACGCGATCAGTGGTTGTCCTGGCTGCGTTCGGAGTCCCCCACCGCCGTGGCCGCGGATCACACAACTCCAATCGAGGATGCCAAGGTACTCAGGCTTAGCCCTCAGGCTCGCAAGAACTTTGGACTCGTTTCCAAGCCGGTGACGATGCAAACCTATTGGCGAACAATTCAAGTGCCTGGAGTTATCGTCGATCGACCCGGATTATCGGATCGCGGCGTGACCTCGCCGGCCGTTGGTGTTGTCACTCAAGTCCATGCTTTCGCGGGCGACACGGTCAAGCCTGGTGAGAAACTGTTCACGCTGCGTCTGTTCAGCGAGTACCTGCAAAACACACAGTCTGAATTGTTCAAGGCCACTCGCGAGACAGAACTCATCAAGGAAGAACGTAAGCGAATCGAAGGACTTGCCACCAGTGGGACGATTGCCGGAAGTCGCATCATTGAACTCGACCAGAGGATTCTTCGGCAGGACGGACTTATACAAGCCTATCGGCAGGATCTGCTGACGCGAGGTCTCGCGCCTGCTCAGATCGCGCAGATCTCGGCAGGAAGCTTCGTCTCGACGATCGATGTCGTTGCACCGCCATCGATTAGCGATGTGGATCAGCAACACGATGACCAGCCGGTAGCTTTCACCGACGGCGACGATCTCGTCTACGAAGTTCAGGAGCTGAAGGCCGAACTCGGTCAACAGGTACAAGCCGGACAACTGCTGTCCGTGTTGTCGAATCATCGGTTGCTGTACATCGAAGGGCATGCTTTCAAACAGGAAGCCCCGCTGCTCGAACAGGCGGCCCAAAACGGCTGGTCGATTGATGTCGAGTTTGCCGAGGATGACAGTCGTCACTGGCCGCCGCTGGAGCAAACATTTCAGATCCGGCACCTCGCCAACACGATCGATCCGGCCAGCCGCACCTTCGACTTCTTCATTTCGCTAACCAATCAATCGCGGGCTTACGAGAAAGACGGGAAAACATTTGTCGTCTGGCGTCTGAGACCGGGACAGCGAGTTCGGTTGCACATTCCGGTTGAGCAATTCGAGAACGTGATCGTATTGCCGACGGCCGCGCTGGTTCGCGAAGGTCCGGAAGCGTACGTCTTCAGCCAGAACGGCGATCTCTTCAATCGCATCCCGGTTCACGTGCTACACGAAGATCGCTTGAATGTCGTGCTGGCCAACGACGGTAGTGTCGGTCTCGGGAGCTATCTTGCACAAGGCTCCGGCGCGTCGCTCAATCGCGTGCTGAAAGCCCAGGCCGCGAGCGGCATGCGTGCGGATGTCCACGTACATGCCGACGGCACCACGCATGCTCCGCATTAATTTGAAATCTCAGATCTCAGATCTCAGATTTCAGATCTCAGATTTCAGATTTCAGATTTCAGATTTCAGATTTCAGATTTGAGATTTGAGATTTGAGGTTTGAGGTTTGAGGTTTGAGGTTTGAGGTTTGAGGTTTGAGGTTTTCGATTGGGGGAGGAATATGAGCGAGCTCGAATTGAAGAAGCGGACCAAGCAGTGTGGCTTGCGTGTGATGAAGTTGGTTGGGGCGTTGCCTGCACATTCCGTTGGTCAGGCCATTGCGCCTCAATTAATCCGCAGCAGAACTTCCGTGGAGGCGAACGATCGCTCCGCATGCCGCGGAAGATCAAAGGCCGAGTTCATTGCCAAGTTCGGTGTCGTGGTCGAACAAGCCGACGAGAGCGCCTATTGCCTGGAACTGATCGTCGAAGGCGAACTGCTCGCCACGAACCTCGTCGAACCACTCCTTCAAGAAGCCAGCGAACTTACCGCCATCATGGTCGCCTCCCGCAAGTCCGCCCAATCCTCAATCAAAAATCAAAAATCGTAAATCAAACATGTTAAATGCCATTATCCGATTTTCGCTTCGCTATCGCATGCTGGTCGTAGTGATCAGTCTCGCGATGTTGATCTACGGATCATACCTCGCGACGACGATGCCGATCGATGTGTTTCCCGATCTGGACCGTCCGCGTGTGATCATCATCACCGAGTCGCCGGGGCTAGCCACCGAAGAAGTCGAGACGCTCGTTACACAGCCGATCGAGATTGCGTTGTTGGGAGCCAACGGTGTGAAGGATGTCCGCAGTCAAACGACCGCTGGGCTGAACGTCATTTACATTGAATTTGATTGGAAGACGGAAATTCGTGCCGCCCGGCAAACGGTACAGGAACGCCTATCTTCACTCGAAGGTGTACTGCCCGCAGGGATCCGACCACAAATGACGCCGCCGTCCTCGATCATGGGGCAAATCGTGATTGCGGGCATCTATCGACAGCAGGGGCCGAACGGAGGTGAACTGACGGCGATTGACAAGACGGACTACTTGGCCGAACTCGTGGGAATTTCGATTGACGATTTTCGATCAATGATTGGGGACGAAGAAAGTCGCGAATCGAAAATCGAAAACCTGAAGTCGAAACTGCGACTTTGGCGCGCCGATGATCGTCGTCACGAAACGTGGAAAGAGGTGGAGTTTTCAATCGATGATTTTCGATCGCCGGTTGATGAAGCAGACGTTGCGAGCGTCGATATAACCATCGACGATCCCCAATCGAACATCAAAAATCAACAATCGAAAATCCTCGTTCCCACGGAACAACAACGCCTGATGGCCTTGCGAACGATGTCGGATTGGGTGATCCGGCCCAGGATTCTCAAGGTCACGGGAGTGGCCGAAGTCTTTCAAATGGGAGCCGATCGCAAGCAGTACCAGATCTTGGTCGACCCAACCGCGTTACTCGAATACGGCGTCACGCTGCAAGATGTCGAACGTGCCCTGCAGGAAAGCAACATCAACACAAGCGGTGGGTTTGCCATCACGGGCGAGACCGAACGTCCCATCCGCATCTTGGGCCGATTGGGTCCCGATTCCCGAGTGGTCCTGGAAGATTTGCGGAAAGTCCCCGTAAAGGTTCACGAAAGGCGAACGATCCTGTTGGGCCAGGTCGCACGTGTCGTCGAAGGACCGCAGTTTAAGCGCGGAGACGGCAGCGTGAACGGTCGGCCCGGCGTCGTCTTTACCATCGTCAAGCAACCGCATGTCGACACTCGCGCGTTGACGGATTCGGTCACAGCGGCATTTGAAGAAGCGGAAGCATCGCTGCCAGCCGACATTGTCGTTAACACGGAACTTTTTCAACTCAAGAACTTCATCGATCGCGGCATCTTCAACGTCGGCGAAGCGTTGGTCATCGGAGCCTTTCTCGTCCTGATCATTCTCTTTTTGTTTCTACTCAACTTTCGCACCACGTTCATCACTCTGACGGCCATCCCGCTGTCGCTGGTGATCACGACCTTGGTCTTTCGCTTGATCGGATATCTGACTGGCAGCGAATTGTCGATCAATGTGATGACGCTGGGAGGAATCGCCGTCGCCATGGGTGAGCTGGTGGATGACGCCATCGTGGACGTGGAGAACATCTTCCGGCGTTTGAAGGAGAACAACACATTCGCTGAACCGAAGCCCGCGTTGCAAGTCGTTTACGAGGCGAGCAAGGAAATCCGCAGCGCGATCGTCTTCGGCACGGCCGTTGTGATCCTGGTGTTCCTGCCACTGTTTGCACTTTCCGGTGTGGAAGGCCGCTTATTCGCGCCGCTGGGTGTCGCCTACATCGTGTCCATACTCGCCTCGTTGCTGGTGTCGCTCACTGTCACTCCCGTGCTTTCGTACTACTTGCTGCCACAGTCGAAGGCCACGCATCAGGAGCACGACGGACCACTGCTGCGAACCATGAAGTGGATGGCGAGTTATCTAATTCACATCAGCATGGCGTGGCCGCGGACGCTGCTGCTGGCAACGTGGATCGGAGTCGGCATCGCCGCCTGGCAATTCGCACAACTCGGACGCAACTTCCTGCCACAGTTCGACGAAGGCAGCGTGTTGGTCAACGTGACACTGCCGCCCGGCTCGTCGCTCGATGCGTCGAATGCGACATCCGGGATCATCGATGCCAAGTTTCGCGAGATGCAAAAGACCGACCAGAATCCCGACGGCGAGATCCTGCATTTCGTGCGGCGAACCGGTCGGGCCGAGATGGACGAACACGCGGCTCCCGTGAACTCCGGCGAATACATTCTGAGCATGAATCCCGAATCGGGCCGGCACCGCGAAGAGACAATCTCGGAGTTGCTCAGCGAGTTGCGCGAGGAAGTGCCGGGCGTCGATATCGAAGTCGAACAGCCACTGGCACATCTGATCAGCCACATGGTCTCCGGTGTCTATGCTCAGATCGCGATCAAGATCCACGGCGATGACCTTGACACCTTGCAGCAGCTCGCGGAACGTGTGAGGGCCACGATCCAAACGGTTCCGGGACTCACACCGCCGGTGGTTGAACCGATCAAGCAGACGGAAGAGCTTCACATTCGGCTGCGTTCCGATGACTTGGCCTTTCATGGCGTGACTCGCGCCTACGTCGGACAGATCTTGCAAACGGCTTTGCAAGGCGAGGTCGTATCGCAGGTACTCGAAGGCCAACGCCGCTTCGATCTATTGATTCGATTGGAAGACACGTATCGCACGGATTACGCCAACCTCGGGCGGCTACGCATCGACCTGCCGGACAATCGAGGGCAGATCGAACTGCGCGAGTTGGCTGACATCGGCGAAGGCGCGGGGCCAAATGCTGTGAATCGCGAGAACGCTCGCCGCCGCATCGTCATCCGCTGCAACACGCAGGACCGCGACTTGGCCAGTGCTGTTGCCGAAATCGAACAACGAGTCCAAAGCCAAGTTGTCTTGCCCGCAGGTTACTTTGTTGAATACGGCGGCCAATTCGAGAGCCAGCAGCGAGCCACGCGACTGATTGTGATTCTCGCAGGAGTGTCCGTCATCGGCATGTTCGTCGTGCTGATGATTCTGTTTCCCTCCGTGAGGATCGTGCTGCAAATCCTCAATGCTTTGCCGACCGCGTTCATTGGCGGCGTCATGGCGCTCGTGATCACGCAACAAGACCTGACCGTGGCCAGCCTCGTCGGCTTCATTTCGCTCGGCGGTATCGCCGTCCGCAACGGCATTCTGCTCGTCACCCACTACATCCATTTGATGAAGGAAGAGGGCGAGGAGTTCACTCGCGAGATGGTCATGCGAGGCAGCCTGGAGCGGCTAGCGCCCGTGCTGATGACGGCGCTGACGGCCGGCATTGGCCTCGTGCCGCTAGTCCTCGGCGGACAAGAACCCGGACGCGAGATACTGTACCCTGTGGCGACGGTCATCCTTGGCGGCCTAGTCACTTCCACATTTTGCGAGTTTCTAATTCACCCCGGACTGTTCTTGAAATTCAGCGGCAAAGACGCGGCAGCGGTCGCGCGATCGCACGCCTTGGAAGACAGTACGTCAGGCTTTCCAGCCTAACGGTCAGCCTGGAAAGGCTGACGTACAAAATGAACCTACTTATTGATCCCTGCCAGCACACACGCATGCCGCGCGGCATGCACTGGCATCACGCCTTGAGAGGAGTTTGGACCTATGAAGAAATTGACTTTGAATCTGACCTCAGTGATCGCAATCGGTTCGATAGCCCTATTCGTTGGATGTGGTAGCTCGCCACCGCCCGCGGCACCAACAGCACCCGCGCAAGCGGACGCCCATCCTGATGATCACGTTCATTCCGGGCACGGTGCCGGGCCGCATGATGGAACTCTGGCCGATTGGGGTGGCGGCAAGTATCACGTGGAATTCGCGGTCGACCACGACAAGCAAGAAGGCACGGTTTACATTCTGGCCGACGATGAAAAAACGGCCTCGCCCATTACGTCCGCCGAGATTCAACTCATCATCAAAGACCCACCGATGCAAGTCACGCTGAAGGCCGCGCCGCAGGAAGGCGATCCAGAAGGGTCCGCCTCGCGCTTCGTTGGCAAGCACGAGAGTCTAGGTGTCGTCCAGGAATATGCCGGAACGATTTCGGGTGTCGTCGACGACACGCCTTACTCCGGTGATTTCAAAGAAGAATCGCACGGGGCTCATTCGCACTAAGGGGACTCGCGCAATTG
>CAUJKL010000007.1 GCA_963204995.1 Planctomycetota bacterium
CCGAGCTACCAAGAAGCATTCCGGCAACAAAGGCACCGAGGGCTGGAGAAAGCCCCGCTACGTGCGCCGCCCAGGACGATCCCAGTCCGGTGACTATCGCAAAGATGACGGTCAATTCGCGATTGCGGTGCAGTGTCAAGGTTCCCAGAACCACCACCGCGATCTTGTTCAGCAGAAACAGGCCGAGTACGAGTGCCGCTGCCATGAGGAGCAGCTTGCCAACGTCCCAGGCAACTTCCGACGCCGTGCCGCCACCGGCTAGCAAAGCCATCAATATCGCCAGCGGCACGACCGCCATATCTTGGGTCAGCAACACGGCGAGGCTGTTGCGACCGTGCGGCATCTCCAACTCGGCGCGCTCCATGAGCATTCGCAGCACGACTGCGGTACTACTGAGCGAAATCATCGCACCGAATGCGATCGATTCGGTGGCCTTCAAGCCGAATAAGAAGGCTGCCCCTGACCCGATCGCGACAGTCAGTACGACTTGGACGACTCCGCCGATCAGCGGTCGAACGCCCAGTTTCTTCAGCCGCTCGATGGAGAATTCAAGTCCCAGACTGAACAGCAATAACGCCACGCCCAATTCCGCAATGGCCTCGATTTCCACTTCGGACCCAACGATGTGCAGGCTGCCCGGTCCGCCCAGGAACATGCCTGCGATCAGATAACCAACCAGCGGACTCTGACCGAAGCGAGACAAGAGCCCGCCTAGCAGCAGTGATGCCGCCAACAAAACAACGATATCGCCAAGGAGTGCCCACAGGTCCATTGCCGCCAGTGCATCCTTTCCAGTTCAGTGAAGCAACGCCATTTGGCCGACGATGCGACGCGACGTGTTTGCCAAAGTGGAACACGCTGATGTCGATTCAATCAGCTCGTTGTCGTTGCACAAACTAGCTTTCATTCGGGGCTCGTTCCACCACGCAGAACCAAGCCTTTGGTCCACCATCCGAGAAGGTCAGATCGGTATCGTCGCGGACAACGAATCGTGTTGGTGTAATTGAGATGATGCGCCAACCGCTGTTGAATGCTTCTCGAAGCTCAGTCTCGCTGACTCGGCGTGGACCGTCGCCAGCGGGTTCCCGATCACTGAAACATTGCAAGTACAGTTTACCTTCAGGGCTGAGCACCTTGGCAATTGCCGCAACGTATCGTCGACGATCCGCGTTAGATAGACCGTGAAACAGACCGCTGTCGAGCACGTTGCCGAACTGGCGATCGAGTTCGTCGACTCGCAAGGCATCCATTTGAATGAATTCGACATCGAGTCCTCGGTCGACGGCTTTCTGCCGCGCGATGTGCAGTGGCTGGTCGAGGAAATCTATGCCGACAACCTCGTTCCCACGGTTGGCAAAGAACAGCGCGTTCTCGCCAGTGCCGCAGCCGACATCCAGCACAGCACCCTGGATTTTGTCGGCGACGTCGATGAAGGCAGGCTGTGGTTTACCAATGTCCCAGGGCGGTCGGTCGGCGTAGATTCGTGCGAAGTCGGCGGCACCGGCGGAGTAGTCCGCGGATGGTCCTTGGCGTTCCATCGAGTCACCTTTCGTATTTAGCTTTGAAGTTGCATCTCGGTCTGCGTCGACCGCAATTGGCTCGCCAGTCCGCCTGCGAGACAACCCTCTTAACACTACGTAAAACACTGGCGTGAGAAACAGGCCGAAGAGCGTCACGCCGAGCATGCCACTGAAGACCGCCGTTCCGAGCACACGCCGCATCTCGAAACCGGCACCCGTGGCGACCATCAGGGGAATAACTCCAAGGATAAACGTGAACGCAGTCATCAGAATCGGCCGCAAACGTATCCGACAGGCAGCGATGGCGGCTTGGAAACGGTCTTTACCCGTGTCTTCCTCGGCCTTCGCAAACTCGACGATCAGGATAGCGTTCTTGCAAGCCAATGCGATCAGCAAGATAAAGCCAATCTGCGTGAGAATGTTATTGTCCATGCCTCGAAACCAAATGCCGATAATCGCAAACAGCAAGCACAGCGGCACGATCAGAATGATCGCCAGCGGCAACAGCCAGCTTTCGTACTGTGCGGCCAGCGCCAGAAACACGAACAACACCGCCAGCGGAAAGAGAAACAGAATCATATTGCCGGCCTGGCGCTCCTGAAACGCAATGTCGGTCCATGCGTAACCAAAGCCGGGCGGCAGATTGTCGTCGGCGAGCCGTTCCATGGTGGCCAGCGACTGTCCGGTGCTGAATCCCGGCACCGTGTTGCCGTTGAGATCGGCGGCGGGATATAGATTGTAGCGCACCAAACGGTCGGGACCGGCCGTTCGTTGGAGTTCGACGACAGAACCCAGCGACACCGTGGCACCGTCCGCGCTGCGCGTTCGCAACCGCAGAATGTCACTGGCTTCGTCGCGAAACTCAGGCTCCGCCTGGACAGTCACACGATACGTGCGATCGAGGAAATTGAAATCGTTGACATAGCTCGAGCCCATATAGACTTGCAGCGCCTCGAACACGTTATTGATGGGAATGTCGAGCATCTGTGCTTTGGTGCGGTCGACATCCGCGTAGATCTGCGGGACGCTGATACGAAAGTTGGAGAACACCTGCACCAGCCCCGGCTGCTGATTTGCTTCGGCAACCATTCGCTCGGTGACTTGGTTGAGTGCATCGACACCAGCTCCGCTGCGATCCTGAATATACATTTTATAGCCGCCACCACGGCCAATTCCGCGGACTGGCGCGGGCGGGATGATGAAGATTTCCGCCTCGTTGATCGCCGCCACTTCGCGGCGCAGGTCGGCAACGATCGCATCCATTCCGCGGCCTCGAGTGGCGCGCTGCTTCGCGTCGTCCAGCGGCAGAAAGGTCACCGCAGCGTTGGGACTGATGGTAAATGTCGATCCTGAAAGTCCCGCAATCCCGACGGAATGGGCGACACCATCGATCTTGCCGCCCAGCTCCGCGACTCGTTTGGTCACGGCGTCGGTGCGCGCCAACGAAGCTCCATCGGGCAGTCGAATACTGACGATCACATAACCCTGATCCTGCTGTGGGATGAATCCCGTGGGGACCATGCCAAAGCTGTACCACGTGCAAACCAGCAATCCCGCATACAATAGCAACGCGATAGCAGTCGCGCGCACGAGCCGCGCGACGATCCCGGCATAGACGTTGCTCGTAAAGTCAAAAGTGCGATTGAAACCTCGAAAGAACCAACCGAACAGAAAATCGACCAGCTTGCCAGAGACACCTTGCTTCGCGTCTTTCGGTCTGAGCAGCAGGGCACACAGTGCCGGGCTGAGTGTCAAGGATACGAACGTCGAGATCGACGTTGCGATGGCGATGGTCAGCGCGAACTGCTGATAGAACTGACCGCTGATGCTGGGTACAAAGATCGTTGGCACAAAGACGGCAATCAATACGAGCGTCGTCGCGATCAGCGCCGAACCAACTTCGTCCATCGCCTTGTGAGCTGCCTCGCGCGGTGCTATCCCCATACCAATGAGTCGCTCGACGTTCTCCACGACCACGATCGCGTCATCCACGACGATTCCAATCCCTAACACAAGGCCGAACAGCGACAATGTATTGAGCGTCACGCCCAAGAACTGCATGGCTGCAAACGTGCCGATCAGCGAGATGGGAATTGCAATGACGGGAATGATTGTCGGTCGCCAGTGGTGCAGAAAGAGAAACAACGTCAAGATGACGAATCCTGTTGTGATGTATAGCGTGGCGAAGACTTCGTCGATCGACTCTTCCACAAAGTCAGTCGGGTTGTAAGCAATCTCGTAGCTGACACCTTCCGGAAAGTCTCGGCGCATCTCCGACATGGTCTGCTTGACTTCCGTCGCCGTATCCACGGCATTACTACCGGGTCGTTGATACACCAGCACGGCCACGGCGGTATTGCCATCCAGATAGCTGCGACGCGCGTAGTCTTGTCCCCCCAGTTCGATCCGAGCCACGTCACTCAACCTCGTCACGCGACCGTCTGCGCCGCGTTTGACAATGATCCGACCAAACTCGTCCGTTTCGCGCAAACGGCCCTGAGTCGTCACGTTCAACTGAAAGGCACCCGTTTCATCCGTCGGCGGCTGACCAACCACGCCCGCGGCAACTTGAACATTTTGCTGACGAATCGCCTGCACGACATCGCCTGCGGTCAGATCGACATGAGTCATCTTTTCGATGTCCAGCCACACTCGCATCGCATATTCACTGCCGCCGGCGATGCGAATTTCACCCACACCATCGAGCCGCATCAGCGCGTCGCGGACGCGGAGTAACGCAAAGTTGCTAATGTAAAGCTCGTCGCGACTGTTGTCGGGCGAGTTCAAATGAACCACCATCAGCATGTCGGGAATTAGTTTTGTGGTGGTCACTCCGATCTGCCGGACCTGTTCCGGCAACCGCGGTTCGGCAACTGCGACGCGGTTCTGGACCATCACCTGTGCATCGTCAAGGTCCGTGCCCAGTTTGAAGGTTACGGTCAGGAGCATCGTGCCGTCAGCACTCGACGACGACTCCATATAGATCATGTCGTCAACGCCGTTCATCTCCTGCTCGATCGGCGTCGCGACGGTGTCGGCAATGACTTGCGGTGTCGCACCCGGAAAGCTCGCTCGAACGACGATCTGTGGTGGAGCAACCGGAGGATATTGCGAGACCGGCAGAGAAAAGTAAGTAATCCCGCCCACGAGCACGATCAAGAAGGACAGCACCGAAGCAAAAATCGGGCGTTCGATAAAGAAGTGAGGAAACTTCATGATGCTTGCCCTTCCCGATCGACGGAGGAACCCGAATCGAGTTCTGATTCGGGCCGAGGAGCAGGTTTCGGCGACAGCCATTTCTCCGGTGGCAGCGGTTCGTAGCTGTCCGGCAGACCGTCTTCGACGGCCTCGATCGAGCCGTTCTTCGTTTGGACTTTCATCTCGGGCCGAGCTTGCAACAGGCCTTCGATGACGAGCGACTCGTTGCCGGTCAACCCTTTACGCACAACGCGAAGTCCGTCCACGATCGGGCCGAGTTGGACGGCATGGCGTTGGATGACCTCGTCCACCACGACGTAAACATATTGATCCGACTGATCGGTCCCGATCGCTGAATCGGGAATCAACACGGCCTCATAGGTGGCGCTGCCCGGAATCCGAATCCGCGCGAACATGCCGGGCAGCAGCACTTGTTCTTTATTCGGAAACACGCAGCGGGCTCGCATGCTGGCTGTGTTCGCATCGAAGCGATTGTCCACAAAGTCCATGTGTCCCTGATGTGGAAAGCCGGCTTCGTCGACAAGGCTCAGAAACACCGGGTTCTTGGCTTCGCGAGAACTGACGCGTTTGCCTGACAGTGCGAGGCGGACGTACTTCAACACTTCTTGCTCGTTCGCGTCGAAGGCACAGTAAATCGGGTCGACGGAGGTAATCGTCGTCAGCAACGTCGAAGTGGCACTGCCGCCACTGACAAGATTTCCATCGGTCACATACTGGCGGCTGATACGTCCCGTGACGGGGGCGCGGATGTGCGTGTACTCAAGGTTCAATTGTGCCGTTTCAATACCCGCATTCGCGGATTCGATCGCGGCATGGGCCGTGGCGATGGCTGCCTCCGCTAAACTAATTCCGGCCTTGCTCACTTCGACGTTGGCCTTGGCTTGCAAGAACTCGGCCTCACTCTGTTCCAGTTCGTCTTGTGAAACGGCCCGGCTTGCGTTGAGCGATCGCGACCGCTTGACGCGTGCATCGGCGAGTTGCAATCCGGCGTCCGATTGTTGCTGTTGGGCCTTGGCTTCCGCGAGTTGCGCGTTGGCTTGTGCGAGCAGCGCATTCGCTTGGCTGAGCGCGGCTTTGGCGCTGTTGAGCTCTGCTTCAAAGGGGCGAGGGTCAACAACAAACAGGAGCTCTCCGGCGTTAACAATCTGTCCCTCGTCGAAATAAATCGACTGCAGATAACCGCTGACGCGCGCACGCACCTCGACAAACTCGACCGCCTCGAGGCGACCGGTGTACGCATCCCACTCGACAATCTGCTTCTTCACAGGCGTGGCAACGGTCACGGTTGGAGGTGCCTGTGGCGGAGCATTTGTTTCACCGCGTTGACATCCCACCGCCATGCCGAGAATCAAAAGAACGCAGATTTGCCGTCGAGATGACCGCCCTGTACGCCTGACCTGGTGCGATCTCGAACCCGTCTCGTGCATCGAAATCTTCATTTCACAAACTTTTCGCTTGAAGTATGGCAACTGATTACGGGGACGAAACCAGCCAGAACCGAAACAACCAACTCAATCGTGGGGCAACCGCAAAGTAAATAGCGAGCTACTCAATCACGGCCATCTTATACTTTGATCGTGAAATGATCGCCTGGGGGTTCGCCGTGATGCGACAGATCGGACCACGTTTCCAGCCCGGTTATGGACACGCTTCGCAAATCGGCAAGGAAACTGTTGGACGACGGCCTGAACTCGGCATCGATCGCAAGATTATGGTTTCCGGTGACGATCGGATCGTTTCTCGCACGCCAAAGGCTTTGAGCGATCAACACAGTCACGGCTGAACGAATCGCTTCGTCGCAGCCAGATAATCGCGTGCCATGTCCGCTGTGAGCAACTCGATCATCACGCGGTTCTCGATCCAGAATTCGATGACGTTGAAAGTGCCTCGCGATAATTCGAGCGCCCTCCAACCGTTGTCGCTCGCGAATTTGAGGATCTCTTCTCTCGAACGGTCGATCGAAATGGCGGCATGAGTCGCGGTGAACCCACTGGCCGACGCGTTGTGGCGAAAGTTCGCTTGACCGTCGCCAGCATCGGGGATCATTTCCGTCCCCGCAGGATACAGTTCGATGCCAGAACCGTACTGGTCACCAAACCAGACGATATACGAATTCTGGTAAGGGCCGAAGGGTGTAATCGTGCCCTCAAACAGTTCGCACAGCACTTCGGCAACGTGCTTCGTGTCCTGCACCGGAATCGAATAGTGGTGGATCTGACTCATCCTGTTTCGGTCCTCCTCGTGATGTTGTCGGTCAGGCAAGCGGTGCCTTTGTTATCTTGCTCAGGTCTTCCATAATGTCGAACACGTGGTCGGTGATGTCGGTAATACCAAGGTCGTTCAATCGCTTGATGTGCATCGCCCGGTATTGGTGAAGATGCTCAATGTCTTTGAAGAGGTAAGTGGAGCCAATGTGATTGGTGCCGTCTTCATAGGTCCAGATTTTCCAGAGAACGCCTGGTTCTTCAGCAATGCTCTCCGCCAACTGCTGCATGCGTGTCTGCATCTCGGCATCAGGTTGCCCATCGACTTTCAAATGGATGTCCCAGATTTTTTGTTTGCTCATTGATTTTCCATTTGTTTTGTTGTACGTACATGCCCTGCATTGTGACACACTCGTTAGTCCGGATCATTCATTCGTTTTGAGTTTCATTGGTTTTCCGTGTAAGCTCGCCTTCCAGCTTACGCCCGTTGCGAATCGGTGCAATCACATCCGTGACCAATTGTCCGGCGACGATCGCCACGGCGGTCAGCAGCATCGTGGTGAGTAGACGAATGCCGCTGGGCAGGTCTTCTCGTAGCATGATGTGTGCCATTCCCGTAAAGCCGAGACTTCCGGGAACCAGCAGAATCAGGGCAGGCATCAACATCACGGCGGCAGGTAACCTCAATCGTCGCGAAAGCAGGCGACTGGTGACACCGGCGACGACGGAAGCAATCCAGACGGCTGCGAACGGCCCGAAATACTCGCCAGCCAGCCGCAGCGTCCCGTACGCGATCAGTGTCGAGCCCAACAGCCACGGGATGTCTCGGTATCGAGTACGAAACAAAACCGCCAGACAGAGTCCAATGGGAACCATGACCGACGCCGATGCCAGCAGCGACGGAGTATGCGGTGCAATCGAAACGGGAATCCGGTGCAAGGCACTGACAAAGCCATAGCCCATGTAGACACCGAAGATCAGCGTCAGCAGCGTCGTCATCGCCCCGGCGATTCGCGCCGACCCGGACGCGAGGTTTTGCGTCGCCAGTTCGTTGATGCTGATGGTGAGCTGCAGACCGGGCACCAGCACGATCAGCGCTGACAAGGCCGTCAATTCAAAGTTGCAAGGGGCAACCCATGCTTGAACGACGCACGCAATTGCACTGGACACAAATCCTGCGATGACGTTTGTGAGGTGCGGTGGATACTGGAGGCGTGACAGGCCCAGCACCAACGCTCCGATGATCAGACCAATCACTCCAGCGGCAGCGACGACCGTGTCGTTGCCGCCGACAAGCACCGCCACGCAAGCACCGACGATTCCATACGAGGCGATTTGTATAACCGTGGCATATCCGTCAGGCATCGCCTGAATCTCCTGCAGCCGACTCCAAGCCGCATGAACCGAGACGCTTTCGTCCTGAATGGACTGCTGCAAGCGAAACAGTTCGGCATATCGCCCGAGGTTCGTGTCGCCGGGATAAACGCGCAGCAACCGCGTTCCGTGCCGTTCATCGTCAAACGTCACAAACAGGGCCGTCGGCGTCGAGAAGAAGGCCGCTGGTCGACCAAGCGCCGCAGCGACCTGTTCCATCTGACTATCCAATTCATAGGCCGGCGACCCACTGGCATGAAGACTTCGTGCCAGCTGCAGAATCAGCGTTTCTGGGGAAACATCGGTCACTCTCGTCCCTCTGCCTTGAGTAATGTGGCGTTCGTTGCCGCAATCCTTTCGGCTCGTGTATGACCAGAAGGATGTTTGGCGTCAACGGGACGTTGAGCGACTTGGTTGACCTCCCGGTAAAGCTTAGAGGCGTCGTTAGGGTTCGGCACTAGCAGTTCGCTTTCGGTGAGATGTAAACCTGCACGGCTGTCGTAGAATCCTCGTAATTCTCTGACTGTTCCAACAATTGTCAGTTCGCATTTCGGCTGCGGTGTCCATTGTCGCTGGATCGAACACTTTTGCAGAGTGATTTCGTTCGCGCTGGAGTCGTGGCTGGTGCTCATTTTGTAGTTGCAGCAACTCGCGGCAACCGGGTGAACATGATAGGTTGGACTGGCTAGGCCGATCTACATCAGTTATCGCTCGGCTCGACGTTGTCTTGCGAGCATTCAAGTACGTCTGGCTTTCCAGCATGACAAGGGGAGTGTCAGCCGAGAAAGACGAACGTACATTGCGGCTGTGCCGCACTAAGCAAGTTGATCCAACTCTACGAACTCAGTAAATTGCCAGAAGCGATCGACAATTGACTTTCGATGAGTCAAGCCGCCGATATACATCGTTCCATCGAGGAAGGCGTCGACTGCGGAAAGGTCATGTTAGTGAACCGTTGTTGAGAGGACAGACTGACCAAGCGGCAACTCAATTTAGTCGTTTCTGCGAATCGCGTGAGCAAATCATAACCCAATGTATTAGCACGGGATATCTCTCAATCCCTCCTAGAGCGTCGGGTGACTAGTCCAACACTCCACAAGAAGACTCGGTGAGCAAGTCATGAAGACCATCGTAGTTGCAACGGATTTCTCGGAACGCTCGGATCGTGCGATCCGACGCGCGAAGTTGCTGGCGCGTGAATTTGACGCCAAGGTCCATTTGGTTCACGTTGTTGATGACGATCAGGCGCGGTCGATCGTGTTGGCAGAACGAGACGCATCGACCAAGCTTCTTGAGGAACTGACACATACTCTCGAAGCGATCGACGCCGTGAAGTGCGACTTTCGCGTTGTCCTCGGCAATCCGTTTGTCGGTATCAAGCAGGCTGCGCGAGACCTCGGCGCTGACTTGATCGTCATCGGCCCGCATCGTCGACAGGTTCTTCGAGATATTCTGGTCGGAACAACCGCCGAGCGAACGATCCGAACCGCCGACCGTCCTGTTTTGTTGGCCAACGGTGTTCCGACAGGCCCGTACCGGCGAGCGATTGCCGCCTCCGACCTTTCCACCTATTCAGAAACAACGCTTCGCACCGCCAAATCACTTGGGTTGCTCGATCGGCTGAACGTCTCTCTGCTCCACGTGTTCAACGCTCCGGGAATTGCTCTGATGAACCGCGCGTCGTTGAGCGACGATGAGAAGCTATCGTACATCGCAGGAGAAAGGAAACGAGCGGGGGAAGAGGTTGCGTCGTTCATGGACAGGATCAAAGTTGACGGGATGTCAGCGATCCTGAAACCCGACACTGCCAACATCGCCGAAACGATTTGCGCAACAGCCAGAGAGTTGTCTGCCGAATTGATCGTGATTGGAACGTGCGGTCGATCGGTGATTGCTCGGGCACTCATGGGAAGTGTGACGGAAGGCGTCTTGCGCAAATCCGACCGAGACGTACTCGCGATACCGCCGCCGCAAAACGGAACGGTATCCTGATGCCGGAAATCGCCACGGTGATTTTGGGCTCAGGAGTACTGCTCCTGCTGGGCATCGTGTCGCACAAGTTGTCCGCTCGCATCGGTGTGCCCGTACTGCTGCTGTTTCTTGTGGTGGGGATGTTGGCTGGCTCCGAAGGAATCGGGCGTATCGAATTCGAGGACTACTCGTTGGCCAGCGCGATCGGCACGGTCGCGCTGTGTCTGATTTTATTCGACGGTGGACTTCGCACGTCTTACCACGCGATCCGATCCGTCTGGAAACCAGCCGCAGTGCTGGCAAGTCTCGGCGTCCTGATCACCGCCGTGGTCACTGGATTGGCTGCGTCCTGGATACTCGGAATCTCGGTACTTGAAGGACTGCTGCTGGGAAGCATCATCGGTTCGACGGATGCCTCGGCGGTTTTTTCAGTCCTACGATCTGGCGGCGTCAGTATCCGGCGGCGGTTGGCAGAAACATTGGAGGTCGAAAGTGGATCAAACGACCCCATGGCAATCTTTCTGACCATCGGGTTGATTCAATTACTGTCGGGCGCAGTTGCACCCGGCCTGGGTTTGCTGGGGTTGTTCTTGGCTCAACTCGTCGTTGGTTCGGTCGCTGGCGTGCTCGTGGGTTATAGTGGTGTTTGGGTGCTCAGGCACATTCACCTCGATGCGGCGGGCCTGTATCCGGTGATGGCGACCGCCCTGGCGTTGCTCTCCTTTGGACTGGCAGCCGCTCTGGGCGGAAGCGGTTTTCTGGCGGTCTATCTGACCGGTATCGTCATCGGGAACCGACGTCCCGTCTTTCATCGCGGCATTCTCTTGTTTCACGATGCCGCTGCGTGGATTTGCCAGATTTTGATGTTCATGACGCTCGGGCTATTGAGTTTTCCTAGTCGACTATTGGATGTCGCCGGAGTGACACTATTGATTGCCGCCGTCCTGATTGTCGTCGCGCGCCCGATTGCCGTGTTCCTGTGTGCTTCTCGGTTTGGATTTTCCCTTAACGAATTGTTCTTTTTGTCATGGGTCGGACTGAAGGGTGCGGTTCCCATTACGTTGGCGACGTTTCCGATGCTCGCGGGACTGCCCGGCGCGGCGGTGATGTTCGACACCGTCTTTGTGGTCGTCCTCGTGTCGGCGCTTATTCAAGGCTGGACGCTACCAGCAGCGGCCCGCTTCCTGAAACTTGACGAACCGGAACAGCGCTCACCGCCAGTGACGCTCGAAATCAGTTCCTTGCGCGACGTCGACGGAGACATTGTCGACTATTACGTCGAGGCCGGATGCTGCGCGGCTGGCCGCAAGTTGAGAGATCTCGGATTGCCCGATGGTGTCGTGGTGGCGATGATTGCTCGCGATCACAAAATCATCATGCCGCAAGGAAGCTTTCAAATCGAAAACGGCGATCACGTCGTCGTCGTACTGCGTCCAGCACTCCGAGCCCACGTCGATCGAGTGTTCTCGTGCCGAGTTGCGTCACCGAAAGCGGAAGACGTCAACGATTTGTCGATTAGTGCAAAGGAAAATGATTGAAGTAGCCGTGTTTGACATGGACGGGTCGATGATCGACTCGCAGCCGTACTGGCAAACGGCACAACTGGAGATTCTTCCGAATGTGGATGACATCGAACCAGTTTTTTCGCCTCGGCTTTTCATGGGCGTATTGGCATTTCCTAGTGATGGCCTACTGATGGAGGCTCGCTGGTTGCCAGACGATTGCGGAATGGTTCGCCACACTGGAGTTGTGGCTGATGCACAAATCGCAGTTGCACCAACTCGCGGCCACCGGGTGAACATGATAGGTTGGACCGGCCAGGCCGATCGCCGAACTCTAGAGGTAAAGGACTCTCAGTATGAACAAGAACGACTCGAAGCGGACTACCACCGATGCAGGAATCCCCGTCTCCAGTGACGAACACTCGCTCACCGTCGGGCCCGATGGCCCGATTTTGCTACATGACCATTACCTCATCGAGCAAATGGCCAACTTCAATCGCGAACGAATTCCCGAGCGGCAGCCACACGCGAAAGGTTCCGGAGCGTTCGGGCACTTCGAAGTGACCCACGATGTCAGTGCCTACACCAAGGCGGCGGTGTTCCAGCCGGGGGCGAAGACCGACACGTTGATCCGGTTCTCGACGGTGGCAGGCGAGAGTGGCAGTCCGGATACGTGGCGCGACCCTCGTGGCTTCGCGCTGAAATTCTACACGGCCGAAGGCAACTACGACATGGTCGGGAACAACACACCCGTGTTCTTCCTGCGTGATCCCATGAAATTCCAACACTTCATCCGATCGCAAAAACGGCGTGCTGATAACGGCCTCCGCGACAACGATATGCAATGGGACTTCTGGACCCTGTCGCCCGAATCAGCACATCAAGTGGCCTGGCTGATGGGCGATCGCGGGATTCCGAAAACCTGGCGGCACATGAACGGCTACTCCAGCCATACCTACATGTGGGTCAACGCCGCCGGCGAACGATTTTGGATGAAGTATCACTTCAAGACAGACCAAGGCATCGACTTCCTTACGCAGGAAGACGCCGACCGATTGGCTGGGACGGACGGAGATTACCACCGTCGCGACCTGTTCGACGCGATCAAGCGCGGCGATTATCCCAGTTGGTCGTTGAAAGTGCAGATCATGCCTTTTGAGGAAGCGAAGACGTACCGGTTCAATCCGTTCGATCTGACCAAAGTCTGGCCGCACGCAGATTATCCTTTACGCGACGTCGGCAAACTGACACTGAACCGCAACCCAACCGACTTCCATACCGAGATTGAACAGGCGGCGTTCGAGCCGAACAATCTCGTGCCGGGGATCGGAATCAGTCCCGACAAGATGTTACTCGGTCGGATGTTCGCTTACGCCGACGCTCACCGTCATCGACTGGGAGTGAACTACAAGCAGATTCCGGTCAACGCTCCGCAGTGTCCTGTGTTCAGCTACAGCAAGGATGGACAAGGTCGAACGCAAAACGTTTCCGACCCGGTTTACGCACCGAACTCGAAGGGCGGACCGGCGGCGGATGGCGAGCGGTATCCTGAATCAGCGACTTGGTCGGCCGACGGCGAGTTTACTCGCGCTGCCTACACCCTGCGCGAGGACGACGACGACTTTGGCCAGGCCGGCACCTTGGTGCGCGAGGTCATGGACGATGAACAACGCGAGCGACTGGTGTCAAATGTCGTCGGACATCTTAAGGGCGGTGTGTCCGAGCCTGTGCTACAGCGGGCGTTCGGGTATTGGAGCAACATCGACAAAAACATCGGTGATGCTGTTCGTAGGGGTGTGACCGGCGGCTGATGCAATCAACAATAATGTCATCGACGCGAGACAAGTCACGGCGGATGCGTTGACCAAGCTGGTTCACAACATGGTCAATGTAACTGCCAGAAACTACGCCTCCATAAAGAACACAGCCGGTGCCCCTGGTCCAACGGTCGATCTGCGCAGTGGAAACGAATTGGAAATTGTAGCTGCGAACGTAACGATCCGCGGGACAAGCCCGTGGCATTTCGTTCGAGTTTTGCATTTTTTTTGGACTGCGGTGACTTGTCACCGCTTTGCTCTCCAGTGCGAAGCACTTTTTCAGCATCACCGCAACTTACATTGGAGAGCGAATAATTGGTTCCAAGTCGAAAAATACCAAAGCGGCGATGAATCGTCGCACTCCAAAAAGTGCAAAACTCGAACTAAGCACATCCGAAATACCGTTTGGTGCTAGGACGAGGCGGGATGGGTGAGGTCTATCTGGCCGTGCAGCGTATGCTCAAACGGCCCTGTGCTTTGAAGCTGATCCGTCCCGACGTGGCCGACATCCGGCTGAATCTCAAACGGATTGAGCGAGAAGTTCAATCGACCGCACGGCTGACCCACTGGAACACGATCGAGATTTTCGACTACGGCAACACCGCGGATGGCGTTTTCTACTACGTCATGGAGTACTTGCCGGGGATGAATCTGGACGAAGTCGTGCGAATGCACGGACCACTTCCAGCAAATCGAACGGTTTATCTAGTGAAACAAGTCTGCGAGGCGATTGCCGAAGCCCACGGTCAGGGATTGATCCATCGCGACATCAAGCCTGCGAATGTCTTTTCGGCACGGCGTGGCGGAATGTACGACGTTGCCAAGTTGCTCGATTTTGGACTGGTTCGACAAATAGGGCTGGCGGCCAGTCCCGACGGGCCGGATGGTGATTTTACTCGCGAAGGAACGATCACGGGTTCGCCGTTGTACATGTCACCCGAGCAGGCGTTGGGCGAAGTCCCGGACGAACGCAGTGATATCTATTCTTTAGGCGGGGTGGCGTATTACCTGACCACAGGCCAACCTCCGTTTGTTCATGACAACGCGATGCGAGTCATCTTGTCACACGCTCGTGACGTGCCGACTCCGCTAAGCGAGCTGAATCCCGACGTACCTGCGGGGCTGGCGCAAGTCATCATGAAGTGTCTGGAGAAGAAACCGGAAGATCGCTTTGCCAACGTGCGGTTGCTTCAGCAAGCCGTGATCGATTGCGAGACGGACGACGTTTGGAACGCCGAACAGGCCGCCCACTGGTGGAAGCACCACGGTTGTCCGCACAAGAAGAAGCTCGAC
>CAUJKL010000008.1 GCA_963204995.1 Planctomycetota bacterium
TGACAACTACACACGTCGGCACATCAAAAAGGACCGGCTCGCGCCGGTCCTTTTACATTGGACAACCAGTTGCACACCCCTCTCCGCGTGGACTCAATCAATTCGAGCAAATACGCTGCAAATAATTTGGGCGGCAGCAAAAGCAGATACGAGAGAGAAGCTTATGACTCTTTACAAGTGGGCGGTCGTCCAGGACTTCTTTGACGGCATTGAATGGAATCGAGTCCATGACAACCTCCTACTCCACTCGACTGCAAAGGCTTGCATTGCGGACATCGAGACTCCGTATGATAAGATTGGCTACTCTCACCTCGCACTTCTCAAGAAGACCGACGTGAAGTGGCTGGTTGAAGAATTGGGTGAACCAAAAGGTCATTCAACTGCGAGAGAAGCGAACCCGGCGCTATGGCAAAAGGCAGTTGAAGTGTTCCGAGACGCCGCGAAACGAGACGAGCAGCAATTCTGGCGTTCGCACGGATTCAGCACGCTACCCCATCGCTAAGAAGCAAAGAAAACACGCATCGCTCAACCCAAAACGTGACGCCAGCCCCACTCCTGTCTACCGCCAGCATAATATAAGCACTGTCAAGACGTTAGTATAAGTTAACCTTCGCGAGTTGTTCTATGAACATCAGATCCATCGTATTGGCGGGTTCACTATCAAGCCTTCTGTTTGCGTCGTGCGGTTGTTCTCCACAAAATGGAACTAGAACTCAGGTCGATTGGGAGAACTATGATTCATCAGTTCGGATAAGGATTGACCGACTAGCATCCGTTGGAGATTGTAAGGGACTGCAAGCAGAATTCGATATAGCCGAACGCAACAACGCAGCACAGAGAAGGCGGACTGGAGACGGCAATGACGACTTGATGGGCTACATCGATCAAAAGATGCGAGAATCAGGATGCTATAAGTAGACGCCACCAAAGAAAACGCTCATGGCTAAACCCAGGGCGGAATAAGGAGGGCGGAATAAGGGGACATTCTACTTATTCTAAAAAGTAGAATGTCCCCTTTGGATGGAAACGGGGACGGGTCCAGTTTATCGTTTCCTACTCTTTTGAATTTGAATTCCGTTACGTGTAGAGCCAATCCTCAACCTGAAGTCCCGGCACTTGCTGGAAGTCGCGCAGATTGGCCGATAGCAAGAGCGAATCGTGCGTCAACGCGATTGCCGCGATCTTCAGATCTTGGCTGCCGATCCGAATGCGTTGACGACGAAACTGGGCGAATGTGTCCGCCGCATCTTCCGTCCACGAAGCAATCTCCCACGTCGACAACGTGTGAATCAAACGCACAAGGCGAGTATACGGCACCACCTGCTTTGCCAAGCTGCGGGTTCGATGGATCTGGGCCAACCACGCGCGAAGCTGTTCCTCAATCGACACGACTGGCAGCCCGACGTCGTCGTTCGCGTCATCCAGTCGTTTCACAAGGCGTTTGTGCAGCGAATGGCGACCGTCAACCAAGACCGAGAAATGATCCGTATCCAGAAGAATCATCGGTTTGTCTTTGGCTTCTTCTTCGTGGCCGCCTTGCGATCAGCGTCGCGAAGCTTCATGGCATCACGGAGGAGTTGGAGCATGTCGTCATCGTCCGTGAAGGCTCCGATCGACCGCCGCCAATCCCTGGTTCCGTTGCCGCCGGCCAACTGATCCCTGATCTCTTCCATCTGGGACTCAAGCGTTGCGATGCGATTTTCGATCGATTTCTGGGCCATCGTGTACTCCGACTCTTGGCATTCGGGACTACCGAAATTCTACCACAACCCAAGAGGACACAGCCAGTCGAGTTGTGTTCGACAATGACCACCATCATTCGCTCTCGGTTGCCAATCGACCCGCTCGTTGCCAAGCGGCAGGTCGCGAGTCTCGCGAGAGCATTTCCAAAAGGCAACCGGGGTGGGCTGATGCAAACATTTCTCACCGAGTATTTGGATTGTGAATCCTCGCCCCGAAAGGCCAACGGGGCGGCCCTACACGGTCGCATCTGTGAGGGCCGCCCCTTCAGGGCTCGTGTCTCGCGAATTGCACCCAGGGCGACGCTTCACGGCTGCGCCGTTCCGCTTGCCCTGGGCTGACATAGGGCTGGCCCTTTGGGCCGTGGGGGAATGACAGAAAATCGGGATGGGCGCGATGTTCCCAATCGTCAAGCCAATCCCACGTTTTCAACTGGCCAGCTTCAGGCTACCCCGCCAATCAAGATGCTGTTGCTGGGACGCTTGCGCCTTTTTCTGATCTCGCGCATCCAGGCTCAAGGTCCAACGATCTCGCTAACAGTCGCTGATTGAACCGATGTCGCGCCGTCCCGAACATGTCGGCATACTTAGCGCGGTCGGTGGCCGGTGGCTGGGGTTGAGGCTCTGCGAAACCCCGGCGCACTTGGCCCAATCCTGCGTCGAGCGAAGCCTTGCAAATCAAAAAGCATCTCGCGTTCCAGGCCGTGGCGTCGCAAGGCCTCCGTCACAGCCACCTTGCCAGGGTGTTAGCGCAGCGGTGGCTGGGGCTGAGTCCTCGAAGCCCCGGCGAACGCGGGTGACAAGGTGCAAGACGAGTTGAAGCGACGCGAATGGGTACGGAGGTGCGGCCCAAGCCGTGGCGTCGCAAGGCCTCCGCCACAGCCACCCACTTTCTAGGCTGACACTCCGCTTGTCAGGCTGGAAAGCCTGACGTACTTGAATGCTCGCAAGGCAACTCACGGAACTTCGAACGGTTCGAGGTCGGGGCTGCCTCGGCGGGCGTGGGCGAAATGCAGGGCGGCTGTCGGGCAGGCGGCGACACATTCGGCGGCGACCTTGGTCAACGCTTCGTCCAAGCTGCGGTCGAAAGGAACACTGACCACAACGTCAAAGCCGCGACCAACGAACGTCAGACCAATCGGCTCCCCCGCCGCCTCGGCGATCTTGATGCACAGCTCACACTTAATGCACTTGCCGGGCTCGAACAGCACCGACGAGCGCCGCCCCACCACTTCGTAAGGCGGCCGGTCCTTTGTGAAACGATTCGCGTCAGCATCGTATTGCTCCGAATACCGTTCGAGCTTGCACTTGCCGTGGCTCGGGCAGGTGCATTCCATACAGCGGATCGACTGGGCCATCGCGGCTGATTCGCAGTAGTCGGTGCCGTGCTCCGGGACCTCTCGCTCGTCACGGCTCGCACGGTCGAGGTACGTCGCAAATTCATCCGGTTGCAGCTTGCCCATGCGCGAGGAAAAGCCATGTCCGCGATCGAGCGGTTGTCCAGCGACAAACTGACTGACGGTCTGTGACACTTCCTTGCCGTCGGCACAACTCCGCACGACCAGCCCTTTGCCACGCAGCGCGTTGCCGATCGCAAACACGCCAGGTCGGCTGGTGGCGTACGTTTCCCGATGCACATCAATGCCTTTGCGACTGGCCTTTAAGCCCATCCGCTCGACCTGCTCCGTCGGCGTGGCTCCGCAGGCGAGTATGACCGCATCAAATTCGCCACAAAGTTCGTCCAACTGTTGCTGATCGGTTACGGCCGTGTTCATTCGCAGTTCGACGCCGAGCCGCGTGATCTGAGCGATCTCCGAGTCGAGAACGTCGCGCGGCAGATCGTCTTCGCTTTCTTCGGTGCGCAATCGACCGCCCAGTTCCGATTGCTGCTCGATCAGCGTACAAGCATGTCCGGCGCGGCGCAAATAGTAGACCGCGGCCAGACCGGACGGCCCGCTGCCGACGACCGCCACTCGCTTGCCTGTGTCCGGCAGACAGTGCGGCAGATAGGGATCCTCGGTTGCCAAGTCCGTATCGGCGACATAGCGTTTTAGTTCACACACCGCGACCGGCCCATCGGCATCGGTGCGCCGACAACCTTTCTCACAAGGCTTGGTGCAGACGCGTCCCAAAACGGCGGGCAAAGCGATATCGCGCTTTACGGTGACGATGGCGTCGCGTAAGTGCTGATCGCTGATTTGTTCCAGCATCAGTGGAATGTCCATGTGGCACGGGCAAGCGAAATCGCAGGGAGCCCGGCAATCGCCGACGTGCTCGCTCAGCAGCAACTCCAACGCCATCTGACGAACATCGTAAAGGTCCTCCGTTTCACTTTCGATCTGCATGCCGTCGACGACCTTGGTGCCGCACGCAGGAAACAAACGACCGGTGCGGGCATCTTTCACCAAACAAACCTGACACGAAGTCGAAGGCTCGTAGCCCTTCAGATAACACAGCGTGGGGATCTCCAAGCCGATGCGTTCGGCGGCATCGACAATCGTCTCGCCGAGGGGAACTTCGATTTCACGTTGGTCGATGGTTATTTTGGGCATCGTTAATGTCCACGTAGAAATGGGCCGAGCGAGGTAAATACGAAATACGAATATCGAAATCCGAAACAAATTCAAAATGCAAAAATCTAATGTTTCAAACCGATCCGGTCTTCGGGGTCGTACTGACGATCTTCAGGAGTTTCTGTCATTTGGTCAGTGAGCGGCCTAAATGCGAAATACGAATATCGAAATCCGAAACAAATTCAAAATGCAAAAATCTAATGTTTCAAACTGATCCGGTCTTCGGGGTCGTACTGACGATCTCCAGGAGTTTCTGTCATTTGGTCAGTGAGCGGCCTAAATGCGAAATACGAATATCGAAATCCGAAACAAATTCAAAATCCAAGAATCAAATGTTTCAAACTGCTCCGGTCTTCGGGGCCGTACTGACGATCTTCAGGAGTTTCTGTCATTTGGTCAGTGAGCGGCCTAAATGCGAAATACGAATATCGAAATCCGAAACAAATTCAAAATCCAAGAATCAAATGTTTCAAACCGATCCGGTCTTCGAGGCCGTACTGACGATCTCCAGGAGTTTCTGTCATTTGGTCCTTGGTAATTCGGATTTGTTTCGGATTTCGGATTTCGCGTTTCGGATTTCTTCAACGCATCAAATGTTCCAAACCGATCCGGCCTTCGAGGTCGTACTGACGATCTTCACAAGTTTCTGTCATTTGGTCTTTGGTAATTCGGATTTGTTTCGGATTTCGAGTTTCGAGTTTCGGATTTCTTCAAACGGTCATTCCGAGTTTTTCAAGATGGCACCGAAAATACGCATCAGCTCGGTGCTTTCCTGAACCAGTTTACCGCGTTCCGTGTTGAGTGCCTTGTCGTCTTGCGTATCCAGAAGGCGCAACCAATATCGCGTCTCCTTCGATTCTTTTCTCGAAATGCGAATCCGCATCCGAAAGTCTTTCTTGCTCAGTGCTTCGTTCGCCTCGATGTAATTTGCTCCAACTGAACCTGACGAACGCACAACCTGCTTGACGTCTTCGCTGTTGCAAATTGAACGCGGAAGCCGCTTCACAAACGTTCGCACAAGACGGGCGAATTCGAACGTCCGGTCTTCGAGGTCGTACTGATGATCACCAGGAGTTTCTGTCATGCCGACACGTGTCGCAGCGAGTGGGCTAAATGCGAAATCCGAATATCGAAATTCGAAACAAATTCAAAATACAAATTTCAAATGTTACAAACGGGTCATTCCGAGTTGCTCGGTGCTTTCCTAGACCAGTTTACCACGTTCCGCGTTGAGTGCCTTGACAGTCTTGCGTATCCAAAAGTTTCTATCATTTGGTCCTTGGTAATTTGGATTTGTTTCGGATTTCGGATTTCGAGTTTCGGATTTCTTCAACCGCTCCCGATGTCACATAAACTGCATCTTCCGGACAGACTTGCCGGCACGTGTCGCAGCGCGTGCAGATTTCCAGATCGATCCAGTGTTTCTTGTACGGCGTCATGGGGATGGCATCGACCGGGCAGTGCTGGGCACAGATCGTGCAGCCGATGCACTCGCCGTTGATGCGGTAATCGATCAGGTCGACGCATTTGCCGGCGGGACAACGACCTTTCAAGTGCTCTTCGTATTCTTCGCGAAAGTACTTCAACGTCGAGAGGACCGGATTCGGAGCGGTCTTGCCGAGGCCGCAGAGACTTCCAGCACCGACCATTTTGGAAAGCTGCTCCAGCGATTCCAGATCACCAGAACGGGCCTTGCCGGTGCAGAGGCGATCCAGGATGTCCAGCATGCGTTTGGTTCCGACTCGGCAGTACGTACATTTGCCACACGACTGGTCTTGCGTGAAACGGAGGAAGTAGCGGGCGATATCGACCATGCAGTCAGCATCGTCGAGCACGACCAATCCGCCGCTGCCCATGATCGCGCCGACTTTGGCGAGCGACTCGTAATCGATCGGGGTGTCCCCGAGATGAGCCGGCACGCAACCGCCCGACGGGCCGCCGATCTGGACCGCTTTGAAACGTCGTCCCGGTGCCACTCCGCCGCCGACCTCTTCCACGATCTGCCGCACGGTGACTCCCATGGGGACTTCGATCAACCCGCCACGTACGACTTTGCCCGCCAGCGCAAAGACTTTGGTTCCCTTGCTAGTTTCGGTCCCCAAACCAGCGAACGCGCTGCCGCCGTTACGCAGTATCCAGGGAATCACGGCGAAGGTTTCCACGTTGTTGATCAGCGTCGGCTTCTCCCACAAACCGCTTTCCGCGGGATACGGAGGCCGCAGACGCGGCATACCGCGATTTCCTTCCACCGAATGGATCAGCGCGGTCTCCTCGCCACAGATGAAAGCACCGGCCCCTTCCTTGACTTCCATCTTCAACGCGAAACCGCTCCCCATAACGGAATCGCCCAGGTAGCCGCGCTCCTCACACTGCCGGATCGCGTCCCGAACCCGCTTGACGGCCAGCGGATACTCGTGCCGGATGTAGAAGATGGCTTCGTGCGAGCCCACGGCACGGGCGGCAATCGCCATGCCTTCGATGATCCGAAACGGGACGGATTCCAGCAGCATGCGGTCCATGAACGCACCGGGATCGCCTTCGTCACCGTTGCAAATGACATACTTCACCGTGTTGTCTGCGCTGCGAACGGCCTTCCATTTCACATGCGTCGGAAATCCCGCGCCGCCGCGACCGCGTAGTCCACTGATTTGAACTTGCTCGATGATCTGCTCCGGCTCGAACTCTTTCAGGCAGCGTCTGAGAGCGACGAAGCCGTCGTGCCGTCGGTACTCGTCGAAATCGAGCGGGTCGATCACGTCGCAAAGTTCCATGGCGAGATGCCGCTGCGGTCCCAGAAACGAGCTGACCGCACTGTCCCGCATGTCCGTGGCATGCTTCTCGACGACATCGCCTTCCTCGTTCGATTGGAAGCGATCCAGAAAGCGAGAGACGGCTTCCCGAACGGGCTGCAACAGACCGCGCGGCTGGAAGTGTTTGAGAATGATGTCGCGCGCCGCGTCGGGATCGACTTTCGAATAGACTTGTGACGTGCCGTCCGCCATGACCAGTTCCACCAGCGGAGTCCGGTGACAGATGCCGGTGCAGCCGACCTGCTTAATCAGCCCCTGGCCACCGACCAAGGCGAGCGTCTCGCACAGCGCGTCGTGGACCTTGGCGCTGCCCTGAGCCAGACAGCACGAACCGAGCCCCACGCGGACTTCGGTAATTCCGTGCGTGTGCGGCTGAGTGATCGGTCGATGGACGGCTTGCCCGGAAGCATGCTCGGCTTTGTCGAAATCCTTGAGGACTTGCGCGACGCCCTGAGGATTCACGTAGCCAAACGTTCCCTCGTCAATTTGGACGACCGGGCCTAAGGTACAACAGCCGAGACACGCGACCTGCTGGACAGTGAAATCGCCGCTGGCGTCGGTGTCTTCTCCGGGTTTCAGTTTGAGCTTCAGTTTGAACGCATCTTCGACCAACCCCGCCCCCTTCACGTGACAGGCGGTGCCTTGGCAAACGCTGACCATGTGGCGTCCAACGGGACGATGCCGGAAGTGCGTGTAAAATGTCGATACGCCGGTGATGGAGGCCGGTGTGATCTCTGTCAGCTCGCAGACCTTTTGCAACGCTGCCGCGGGCAGGTAGCGATACTCTTCCTGGATGGACTGCAGAATCGGAATCACCGCATCGGGCTTGCGGCCGATTTCATCGACGATTCGATTGACAGGACTCAGATCAACGTCAGACATGTTATTTACTACCGATGCAAAACAGGTGTTCGCTCCCACGGACATAAATCCGACCGTCTTGAAACGCCGGACTGGTCACACACTCTTCACCCAAATCAGCTTCGGCAATCCGTTGACACTCGTCAGCGGTGGGATGCACGATCCAGACCTTTCCACTCTTGCCGAACAAATACACGTTGTCGCCGACGAGACTAGGTGAGGAAGTGAAATCCTCTTCGAAATCTTCTTCCCACAACGGATCTCCGCCCTCGGCCTTGTCATAACACGTCAGTGTGCCGAACGAGGCCAGCAGCAGGAGCAGCTTGTCGGTCGCTAACGGGCTGCAAGCGTCCGGCAGCCCGTCTTCGGCTTGCCAGGCGACATGCGTGTCCGTCACGTCACCGCTCCCGTCGATGCGAATGGCGGATAGCTTGGCGTACTCGTTGACGGCGAACACCATCCCGTCCGAGTAGATCGGAGTCGGGCCAATCTCGCTGCGCGGAAGGCAGTTGGCCCGCCACAGTTCCGTGCCCGTCGCCGCCGCGTAAGCAATCACCCAAGGGTCGCCGCAAGCAATCACTTGGGCCTGCTCGTCGTGCTCGACGACCACGGGACTCGACCACGATGACGGCATCTTCCGCGCCACCTGCCAAACGACTCGTCCCGTAGCGCCGTCCAGCGCGAGCACTTTCGAGGCTTCAGCATCGGCCTTGCCATGATCCACTTGGACGATGACCAACTCCTTGTAAGTGGTGAGCGACGCCGCGTGTCCGTAGGTGTTGTCGTGCAGAGGGCCGAGCGTGATGTGCCAAAGTTCGTGGCCCGCGAAATCGAAGGCGGCGACGTCACCCGTGGCAAACATGGCGTACACGAACCGTCCGTCCGTCGCCATCGTCGGCGCGGCATAGCCCGTGTCGTGACTGACCTCGATCGGCGGATCGTTCGAACCGGGTTTTTCGCTGAGTTCTTTCTGCCACAGGATCTTTCCGTCAGCGGCGTCGAAACAATAGACTTCGCGTCGCTCCTCCGTGGCACCGGTCAGGAACACACGGTCCTGCCAGACGATCGGCGAACTGACTCCGGGCAATGGCACGGCGATCTTCCACACAATACCTTCCCCCGAGGCCACATCCCAGGCAGCCGGAATGTCAGCGTGTCTGGCAATGCCGGAGCTCTGTGGCCCGCGAAAGTGCGGCCAGCTTTGTAGGAACGCTTCGGCGGGCGGCAACTCGGGAGCCGCCGGTTTCGCGGCCACGCTTCCCGCGACCAGTTCGGAGCTTGATTCGGAAGTTGGTTCGGAGCTTGCTTCAGAAGTTGATTCGGCCTTCAACGCCGCTAGAGCCGCGAGATCATCGGGCAATTGGCTTGGATGCGTCGCGTTCATGGCCCAGATCGTCCCCAGCAACGCGACGACCACCACTGCCACCGCCCACGGACCGTGGCGGCGCAGCCGTTCATCGGAATCCGGACCAATCTCTTTGACCGCTGGTCGAGGCAACTTGCGATCGATCGTCGCCGACCATTTACCCGTGGCCAGCATGATGATCACGCCAGCCAACAACAGCAAGACGCCTGACTTGGTAAACCGCTGTTCGCGGAAATACTCTTGCCGCAACTCGAAGTCGAGCGCGCGGACCTTGTCTTGGATTTCCGGATTGCCCGGCTCTTTGAGGAACTCGTCCTTCAACACCAGGAACTCCGGCGAGTCCAGAGGAATCTTGGTCAGCCGCCGCGTGGCATCAACGACCAGCAAGCCGCAGACGATCAACGAGTAGACGGCGGCCACGACGGACGTCATCAGCAAGGAAGGCGAGCGGACAGTGATATTCATACCGCAACCTCCTAGGCTTCGAAAGACTTGCCAATTTCCGCGTTCGGCACAATTTCGGAAACGTCTTTGATCAAGCCCAGCCGGACTTTTTCCACCGGGCAATACCAGTAGCAGCGGCCACAGGAAACGCAACCCGCGCGATCCGCCTGGTAATCGTCGCGGCGTCGGCGCATGGAGAGGTAGACCAACTTGATCGCGATCACCAAACCAGTCCACGCCCCCAACCAGCCGCCCAGCCATTGAAACCGCCCGCGCCATTGGATGCCGGCTTGATAGAGATCTTCGGTCGAGCGTCCGCTGGTGCGGAAAGCGTCGCTGGCGTCGGTCGTCACTTCCGTCAGCTTCAATTCTTCCAAACGAACTTGCTCGGCCAATCGGACCTCAGGATGCCATTGCGAGAGCGGCGCGGCGAGCGAGGTCGCCAGCCAAGTGAACACAGCGACGATCACAGGCGCGGCGAGCAACGACCACGCCAATTGCCGTTTCCCTTGCTCGCGACTTTTCGGTGACGGCAAGACGGTCGGCGGATGAATCGCTCCGTAAGGGCACACGTCTTCACAAAGTTGGCAGTTAATGCAACTGTTAGGCGGAATGCTCAAACGCCATTTCGAGAAGCAGGACAGAACCCGCAGGATCGCGCCGTAAGGACACAGGTAACGGCAGTAAGGTCGACCGACCACGAACGCGATCAGCAGGATGCAACTGCTGAAAATGAGCATGTTCGTGTTGCCTGCCATCCGGAAAAACGCGACGAACGGATCGAAACGGCAGATGATGAAGGCGGTTCCCGACGCGGCGAAAATCACCGCGGCACCGAGGTAGATGTACGCCACCAGCCCCAGCGAGTGGTCCAACCATCGCGGCACGGTCACGGTACGGACAGCGACCAGTTCCTGCACCGCACCCAGCGGACAGACCGCCGCACAAAACGTCCGACCGAAGAAGAGCGTGAAGACCAGCGGCAGCACGAAAAACACGACGCTCGCCAGAGGAATCACATAACTTGAATCAAAGATGGCCAAGGCGACGTTCTGTGTGGAACCGACCGGACACACGCAGCCTTCGCGGTAAAAGCCAAACCACAACAACGAAGCGATCGTGAGTATTACCAGGTTGCGCCGCGACCGCGACACGAGCGTGAAATACGAAGCCAGCGACAGTGCCAGCAAAAGAACTGCGATGTCTAGCAGCAAGGGAACTTCGCTGCCCACGTTGGGCACACTCGACGTGGGGATTGCGTGGTCCGTGAACTTAGGCGTGGGGATCAGCTCGGCACGCAGACTGCCAACGATGGCAACCAACAGAGACAACGCCAAGCCGAATCGCATCACGTTGTACCAGTCTCGCCCGGCTTTCACCGGCACGCGTGACGACAGCGCGACCAGGCGCGGCCGCTCGTCGCAGTCGCAGCGAGTTGACGCGGTATCGCCGCCGCATCTTTGGTTTTCAGTCGTGGGCTGGTTAGTCATCGGTTTCCACACGTTCGATCAGTTGCTTCGCGGCCTGGTCGGCAGCGACTTGGGCCTTCTGTTGAATCAACGCGACCGCCGCTCGCTTAAGCTTGTAGGGTTTTTCCGACGGCAGCCGGACAAAGGCCTCGGTGGGACAGGCGACGGCGATGGCGCATTCGTTGCAATTCACACAGCGGTCGTGCATGACTTGCAAGTACAACGAACCGTTCATCAACGCGCAACCTTTCACGCACTTGCCGCAGCCGATGCAGGCGTCGACGTCGATGCTGTATTCGTAAAAGTTTTGTCCAGCCTTGCCTTCGACGAAAGTCCGAATCAACGCATCCGTCGGGCACAACTGGTTCTCGGCGGCGGTATCGAGCTTCTTGTAATTCGGATCGAAGTATCCCGTACAGATATCGCAGTACCCGCACATGTCGAAGCATTGCACGCACTTGACAGCCGATTCGTCCAACACGCAGTACGTGGCGCAGTTACCACAGCCGATGCACTTATCGGGATCGATTTGCCAGCGAGTCTCGGCACCATAGCCTCGGCGGCCAGCCAGAAATCCGCCCAGCGACCCGGCGGCCACAACTCCCGCCACCCGGATGCCGTCGGTTAGAAACTTGCGACGATCTTTAGATGGTTGTGCGTCAGTCATTGGTTGTACCTCGCAATTGACGCTGGGCGAGCCGAGTGCCGTGGCTGGTCACTGCTTGGCTGGCCTTGGCTTTGGGAAGCTGACATCCCTTCCACAACTTGCAGGCCGCACAGGGTGACAGGTTGTTGATGCAGTCGTCGTCGGAACTTCGCGACCACAGGTGCAGCGACAGCGCCGACAAGCCACCGAGGAGCGTGAGACGCCCCGCACTCACAAACCATTCACGGCGATCTCGTTTGATTTCCGATTGAACATCCATCAGACGGCCTCCTCTTTAGGATCGGTCGAAGCATAGTTGTCGCACACGTAGGATCGTCCAGGGAATAACTTCATGAAACGAGGTGGCTGGGGCTGAGTCTGCGAAGCCCCGGCTTACCATGAACTCTAATCAGCCGTGGCGTCGAAGACTCCGCCACAGCCACCCGCCATTCACGGCGATCTTGTTTGATTTCCGATTGAACATCCATCAGGTGGCCTCCTCTTTAGTCTTTCGGAGCGTGAACACTCGCACACGATTGGTTCTTTGATCCAGTACCAACACACGTCCGTTCTGATCGGTCGCTACGTCAAAAACAGTCCCTCCCGAATCGGCACGTGGATCGCCGATTTCTCCCGCCGCAACACCCAATTGTTCGGGGCCGGCGACCACGCATTCGAATTCGCCAGCGGCGCTGTAAACCTTCACGCGGGGAATCCCTTTCTCGGAGGTGACGAATTGACCGCTGGGCAACACGGCAAACTGACTCGGATTGCAGCAGCCAAAAAAGTCAGCGAGGTCCGGACTGGCCTGGCCCCAAAATGTTTGCAGTTGTCCGTCAAAGGCCAGCGTCTCGATGCGAAGCCGGCCTGGGTTGGCCACATACAATAACTCGTCCGCGTCAACCGCGACGTCGAAAAACGCACTGGGAACGACGAACGTCGGCATGTCTCGATCCGGGTCCGGTGCGCCGATGGTGCCCACGTGTTTCCCCGTCACGTCGAAGCGGAGCACGAGGCGATTTCCCGCGTCGGCCACAAAGACGTCCTGCTTTGCCACGGCGATTGACGTGAGTCGGCTGTTCTCGTTAGCCATCTCCCAACTACCAGCCGATCGACCGTCGGGTTCGAAGAGTTCGATGCGTTGTTGCACGCCGACATAGATCCGCGCGGCGGCGGCATGCTCCGCGCCGCCCACCGCCAAACAACTCGGCTCGCCGCCAAGCGGAATGCTTGCTTCCTGCCGTCCCTCGGCCGAGAACACCAGAACGGCTCGGTCGCCGGCCACATAGATTCGATTCTCCGCACCGACCGCGATGTTCCGGACGGTATCCAGCGGCACCGAGAACTCGCTCGTCTGCTCGTAGCGGATCAGTTCAGGATCCACATGAATCAATCGCTTCAAGTCGAGCGAGAAGGTCGCTGGCAGACCGCTTCCTTTTTCTCCCCACGGATCGGTACGGGCAATCGAATAACACGCGACACCAACCGCCACGGCAACGAGGACCGTGACCAGCCTTCCGCGAGTTTCAGGAGGAATTCGCACGTTGTCGGTTCCTAGCACCAAATGGAAAACATGGCATTTGAGGTTCGTTTCGACACTTTACGGTTTGGCGAATGCCACGGGCTCGCCTCGTGGATCGTTGCGATCGTTGCTAAAGAATGGGCACCACACACGACACATGTACATGCCACGGGGCTTGTCCCGTGGTGCTTCACGCTTGTCGCTCGCACTCGCTTTTCCGAGCGGCGAACGTAAGAATCCACGGGGCAAGCCCGTGGCATTCGTATCCGGCAGTTCGCGTGTGTGTAGCGAGAAACGTAACGATCCACGGGACGAGCCCGTGGCATTCCGTAAAGCCTCAATTTGATCGCCAATCATCGCTTTATTATTCATTTGGTTTTTCGTTCTGTGCCAAGTTCAAACAAACCATCCGCGTCATATCGCGCAGGATCAGCCTGCCGCCAACGATGGCCAGCGGTCCCCACGCGTCGTGTCCATGCGGGAAGACTTCGTGTTGGCCGAGTTGCTTGTATCCCGCTGTCGTGGCTTCGGCCATCGTCAACACGCCTTTATCGTCTAGAGCAAAAAACAAACCATCGGCAAACAGAAACGGTCCGTGGCCGAACTTGTCGCTGCCGCTGTCCCATAGTTCCTTGCCGTTGAAGTCCAGACAAACGAGTTGGCCGCCGCCGCGTTTTCGTACTCCGTAGAGATGGCCATCTCGTACGATGGGCGTCTGCTGTTCGGCGTTGAACTGTTTGGGTGTGAGTGTGAACAAAGTCTCGGCCTCAATGCGTTCGCCACTGTTTTTCAACTTCAGCATCAAACTGCCGATGTCGCTGCCGTATCCACTGGACAAAAAGATTCGACCGTCTGGGACCATGACGGGAGACGGGCTGCTGGCGAATTGTTCGGGCCACACCGTGCTGTCCCACAGCAGCGAACCATCGTCCGCCGCAATTCCCGCGACGCCGCCGCTACCGCAATAGACATAGCTTCGGCGTCCCTCGAACTCCATCGGGACGATCGAGGCGTGAGTCATCGTCCAGCCGCGCGGATTCGGGCTCTTCCAGATCACTTCACCCGTCTTGTAGTCCAACGCGATGAGCATCGCCTCGCCGCCGGGCGCGACGATCAGCCGGTCCTGATCCACGAGAGGACACTGCCCTGCATACCACCGCGGCACGGTCGCGCCGTGTTCCAGCACTAAGTCGATCAGCCAGTGACAAGTTCCGCTGGCTGCGTCCCAGCAAGCCAAATGACAACGGGGACCTAGCGCAATCACATAGTCGCCAACAATCACTGGTACGGTGCGCGTTAGACCGTGGTTGCGAGTCAACAGCACGGGATAGCTATTTCGCCAAATCTCACGGCCATCGTCCAAGGACAAACACAGCAATGTATCGGTCGCGGCCTGCTCGTCATAATCCAGAACATAAACGCGTCCATCGCTGACGGCCGCACTGGCATAACCTTCGGCCAGGTCCAGCGACCACAACACCGATGGGCCGGCGTCAGGCCAGGAGCGGATTAGTGGCGTGCTATCCGTACTGATCGCGTCGCGATTCGGCCCGCGAAACCCGGGCCACTGGCCGGCGACAACCGACGGTACTCCATCGCCAGCCACCGGCTGACCGGCCACCGGAGCCTGTTGTACCTCGGCAACCTCCGCCGAAGCACCCGCTGGCCGGTCTAATCCCGGTACACGCACGCGGAGTTCACGTCCCGATCCTTGTTGAATCCACGATACAATCGAAACCGCCCCAGCGGCAGCCAGCAGCAACGGAAGAATCGTATCTGTCGCGCGAAACTTCATCGGTTTCATCTTCAACAAATCGAGGAGCGGGGCAGGTGGGATCCATCACGAAGATGGAGAGGTCGTGGGAGGGTATTCTTGTTCGGCGGCTGAAGCTGCGCGTAACCGCACACACCAGTGTGCGGAATCTCGACAGTCTCGTGGCGTAAGCTTCCAGCTTGCGGTGACGTCGGCGAGCAGAATGCTTACCCCACGTTCTAACTTTGACGAAGCACTAGTCGCTGATGCAATACAAGTGTTCGAAGGTTCTTAAAAAAACTTCTCCGTCTGAAAACGCGGGCGTCGAATTACTTGGTTCATCAAGCACGTTTTGTGCCACTTCTTCGTACTCTTTCGGGTTGGGTTTGAAGACGACGGTAGTCCCTTTGCAACTCGTGACATACAGGTTGCCGCCGGCGTCGATGATCGATCCCCAGTAATTTCCGCTGGCAGCGCGGGCTTTCCAAAGGATCTCGCCGCTTTCCGCATCGACGCACTCGATCGTACTCGGTCCTCCGTTCGCTCGGTAAACGTGCTTCCCGACGATCACGCCCGTGCTGATGCTCTCCGAGTTCCGCTCTTCATGCCACAGGCGATTCGACTCTGTCACATCTCCCTTACCGCCGATCCGGACACTCATGGAGGGACCGCGAAAACCCGAGTGGATGACGCACAGGCCGTTACCGACGATTGGCGAGGCATTCACGACGCTAGAACTTTTCCCGCTCAATCCCTCGCAAGACCAAATGATTTCGCCACTCGCCGGATCATACGCGTTGAGCCGAGTCGGCATGGCGCACAGGACTTGATCCTGGCCAGCGGCCTGAACGATTACGGGAGTGCTCCACGAACCCATATCCCGCCCGTCCGCGCGAGTTTCACCGTTACCCTCTTGCGGCTCGTCGGTTTCCCACAGAGTCTTGCCGCTGGCCAGATCGATCGCCGTGACAAACACACGAACGCCCGGCCCGGAATGCAATATGACGCGATCTTTGTAGATGACGGGCGACGTTCCATAGCCCCACTGATGTTTGAATTCCCCCAGATCGCGCGACCATAAGGGCTTGCCGGAGAAATCGTAGCAGTGCAGCCCTGCGGACGCGTGCCACACGACGACTCGTTGGCCATCGGATGCCGGCGTCGATCCCGCATAGGGATTCGACGAGTGGGTCGGCATTACCTTGGCAATCTCGACCGTCCGTACCCAGATTTCCTTTCCGTCCGCCCGATCAAAACAAATCAAGCTGCGTTTCTGGCCTTCTTCTGCGGCACTGGTCACAAACACCCGACCGTTGGAAACGATGGGGCTACCGTTCGCCGGGCCAGGCAACTTGACTTTCCACTTGATGTTCGTATCGCTTGCCCAGGTGGTAGGAAAGCCATTTTCAGTCGCCAACCCGCTACCCGCTGGTCCGCGAAACATACTCCAGTCATCCGCTCGGGCTGAAACGCAAAGCATCATGAAGCCGATTGTCAGCAGACCAAATCGAATGCACATGATCATTTTCCTTCTGGGAAGTAAGCGTTCGTGCGCCCAGCCTATCAAAACTTCCTTCCGCTCTCATCGCGGACTAGTCAGTTTAACCTGGACATACTTTGTTTGGTATTGATTATAGATGACTTCCAAAGGGACCGCGAGCGGTTGCGGAGCATATGGCGCGGACTCGTTCAATCTGTCAAGCACAATCTCGACGACTGGCGAGTTGATCGCGATGTGATTGTCGGGTGTGCCACGCTGCTCGATCTCCTCGATCTGCTCGACTGTCAGATCAACGAGTCGCAGCTTCTCGCCCGCCGACGCAGCCAGGTCGATCGGCTGGGTCAGTCGAGTGGTGGAGGCTGGCTGGTCTCGCTGGTAGCACCGTAGTACGGATTATGCACCGCGTCGTCGGATTGAATCCAACTCGCTCCACGTCCCTCAAACGCCATCGGGCAATGCAGCTTAAACAGTTGGTCGCTGTTCGGAAAACCAAACGTCCGCTGTAGGGCCAGCGATTCGTCAGACGGTAGAGCAAACGCGGTAAGTAGAGAGTCCAGGTCGGTGGTTTTGGTGAGTCGTGCGGAGATCGTCGAAAGACTCTTCCGCTCGACGTTCCAGCGTTCGGATGCGTGTCCCTCGAGTGACCGTGCAGCTGGAGTGAAGTCGTGAACATTACGCGTTGACAGCAGGAACCCACCTCCCAGGACGTGCGCTCGAGAGGGTCGTCTTGATATCGGGCGTTTTCGCTCCGAGGCTGTGATTTTATTGGGTGGGATAGGCTTCTAGCCTGTCAGAAATACGGGGAAAATGACAGGCTGGAAGCCTATCCCACGATTTTTTCACAACCTCTCTGCGAAGTCGCGCGAGTAAGGCTCATCTCGGCGGAGCGAGATGGCTACTTTGCACGACAATCAGGGTGATCGCCGCGACCGCGGCTAATGCACCAATCAACCAACGACGCTTTAGCTTCGGCTTGGTTTGGGCGATCGCCTCCGCAACTCGGTCGGTGGTCGCTGCCAATTCCGGGCGAAGTTGCGAGGGCAGCGCTGTTGGGACTACTACGAATCGTTGCGACAGTATCGAGCGAGCCCGAGTGGCGAGCGGGCCGCGTCGTTACGCCGGGAGTTCGATGAGTTGTTTGCGAGTCGCACCGGGTACGCGGCATTGGATGCCCGGATCGCCAAGACGGCGTTGAAACGAACCGAGTTGTTAACGGTGTTATCGGATCAGTCGGTTCCGCTGCACAACAACGCTTCGGAGTTACAGGCCCGCGTGAGCGCTCGTCGTCGCGACGTGAGTCTGCATACTCGCAGTCTGGCAGGGGTTCGTGCGATGGACATTTTCACGACGCTCGTACAAACCTCCAAGAAGCTCGGTATCAGTGCCTACGCCTACCTCCGCGACCGCCTCCGGAAGCGATTCGAGCTAACTTCCCTGGCAGATACCATCAAAGCCGCGGTCGAAAACGTACGCCCCCTCTCTGCTAGCTCGTGAGAAGATACGGCGCTGTCGAACAATGCTCTGAGTTCGAATGGGCTGTATGGCCTATTTGTTGGACACCAGCGTTCTCGGGCGACTGGCCAACGTGCCATGTCTATGGAATCAGCCACGTCCTGACGTTTAACGTATCACACTTCGCTATACCGTGCGCGGTTGAAAGTGGCACGTTTATACAAGCACGACGCGTGAGTGAGTGAGTCAGTCAGTCAGTCAATGCGACCCGAACCCACTCGCTTGCGCGTCGTGCTCGTATTTGTGTCGTTCTGGACCGCATGCGGTATAGATTCTCGACGACAAAGCCGGGACTGGTCGTAGCATCGCCGACAACAATCTAGTGCGTCGTCCAAGCTGCCCTTGAGGAGTCGCAAAAATGAGCGAGAGCGCCAAGTATGTGAAGATCGTTGCCTGGTCCGAAGCGGACCAGTGTTATGTCGGCTCCTGTCCCGGCATCATTGGCCCCTGTTGTCACGGTGACGACGAAGTGAAAGTCTATCGACAGCCACTTCCTTTGAACTGCATAATGAGCGAATTTGAATTCGCGTGAAGTGTACCGCCGTGAAACTAAGAGAACGATGAGAGGAAATGCTTTTTGTCAGAAAGTTCGGACGACGTTACATGAGTTGGTAAGGATCTGCCGCGGCCAGATTGACTTGATACCCCAGGTCGGCCAGGGACGCGACGGTGAGACGACTCAAGGGCAAGTTGAGGCCGGGGCCAACGTAGCCAGTCATGAGCTCGTTGGTGAAGGTTGCTTCGCGCCAATGGCCATCACGCGTGCCCGAGCCACCGGTATTGGCGACGGGCACGGACGTTGCGTTACACGAGCACAGCGTGTCGTACTCGGCAGTCGCTTGCTGGCCTAAGAATCGCGGGTCGTTGGTGCCAGCGCCCATCAGCAGTCCGAGGCTCTGCCAGATGGTGCCAACTCCCAACACATGGCCGATCTCGTGCAAGACGACATCGCGCAAGCTTCCATCAGCTTCCATTTGAGCCAAGTCGGCCGTGTCGAATTGGATCGTTCCGTGATAGGGCAGCATGGAACCGGAGCGGAAGCGATCGGCGGTGGCTCCACCAAGTATCCCGCCGCGTCCGTCGATGTAGCCGGCACTGACATCGATCAATAAATCGTCGATGGAGCGCCCGTTGTAAACCGCGTTTGGCAGATCACCGATGACGACTTGTTGCCAACGCGCGGCGGCGTCGCGGAAGATCTGCTGTTGACTCGCCGACAGGCCACGCAAGTTCATGTCGATCTGGAATGCAGAAGGCGTGGTGCCCGTTGCTGTTCCCGGCGTCGTCGTGACCGGCGGTGTCTGCGGAGGTGGCGGTATCGGAACACCAGGGTCGATAATCAGCGAATAGCTCGGGCTGGTTGCGCCGAGATACCCGTAGACGTGTACATAATAGGTGCCCGCATCGAGGCCCGCCAGCGACACTCGCTCGCTATTGCCAACGCCATTTGAATACCCGACTTCACGACCGTAGGCGTCAAACACCTGCATGTCCAAGTCGCCGCGGGCGTGCTGGAAATTGATGCCGACATAGTCGGAATTCGTACCAGGTCCGCTCATCGTGAATCGATACCAGTCGGCGGCGTCGGCCATCACCAGATTCTGTTCGGTGTGTGCCGCCGTGAGCGTGCCCAAGTTCGCTGCTTGAGAAAACGAATTGTTTGGCTCAAAGCGGTCATCGACGACACTCTGTCCTGGATTGATGTTCAGCGTGTAATTGGGGTTCGCTGCGCCTGCGTAGCCGTAGACCAGGACATAGTAGATATCCGGTCGGGCACCGGCGAGCGACACGCTTTCACTGTTCGTGGTGCCGTTCGAGTAGCCGACCAACCTGCCACGAGCATCGTAGACCGCCAAATCCAAATCGCCGGCTGCGTGTTGAAACTGGATGTTCACCTGACTCGTTGCGTCGGTCGAGTGGGTGAGCTTGAATTGAAACCAATCGGCCTGGTCTGCCATGACCAAGTCGACGAGTGCCGCCGGTTCACGCAGTGTGCCCAGATCGGACGCTTGATACCAACTGTCATTGTTTTCAAAGACATCGTCCACGGCCGCCGCCGCGAGTGACGTGACCGGTGCTTGGTTCGCGACGGCATTCGACGCCTGAGCGTTTTGCGATCGCGAAGATGCTCCGTAGTGCGTCGAGCGAACCGATTCGAGCAGGTCGTCCGTATCACTCGGATCAGTTGCGTTTTGGCGAGCGATACGCTGATAAACTTCGTGGGTCACCGGCGTCTCGGCAAGGTCCGCAAGGAACGCGTTTGCCGCGTGCCACAAATCAGCCGTCAGCAGATTTCGCTGTTCGAGCGACTCGAGCGTCAGAGGTCGCGATCGTCGTGGACGCCTGTACCCCGAATGAAGAGCTGCACGGAAACGGAGTTGTTTCACCATGATCGTCGCCCGTGGTAGGCCTCCCATTGCCAAGGTGACATGGCCCAGCGGTTGGTTGGTGTCGGCGAGTACGCCGAGTCAGTCGTCGGAGTTGCTGGGACGGAAAAGGTGCCGGAAAGCGATGTGCCAATTTGGATCGAAGTCCCCGATGTGATGATAGGGAAATCTGCCGGCAATGGAATCTCATGGGAACCGCGGGGATGGCTGCTCAGGTCCAAGTCGCCGTGGCCATCGGCGTCGGTGGAAATCTGCCCGATCAGCACACCGTCGATAACAACGTCGAGCAGCGACCTAGGTTCGAGGAAGTTGACCGAAATCCCCAATTCGGTTCTCGAACTGCCACGTTCGCTCTCCATCTCGAACTCGACATACGCCATCTCTTCCGCGATCCCTGGCAAGACTGCCACGAGCTTGGTTTCGCTAGATTCGCCCGCGTTGTCGATGTGGTGCTCCTCGCCAACACGATCATCATTGTCATCGGTGTTCGTACTAGTTGGGATGGCGAATGTTCCGGTCAAATCACGGCCAATCTGAACCGTTACGCCCGCGTCAATGGCCGGAAAGTCCGTGGGTAATGGCAATTCGCTCGTGCCATTCGGAACACTTGAGAGGACCAAGTTGCCTTGACCGTTGGCGTCGGTTGTGATTTGCCCGACGGAAACCCCGCCAATGATGACATCGAATGAGGAATCCGCCGCGAGGTTCGTCGCTGAAATCTTCAATTCGCTTTCCGCAATTCCATTCTCGTTTCTGACCTCGAACTTGACCGAAGCCGTCTCGGTAGTGGCACCCACGATGTTCGCTACAAATTGTGTCTCTGCCACCTCGTTCGCGTCGTGAGGCTCGCCAGCATCATCATCTACATCGGCATTGGTGCTGGTGCTGGTTGGTGTTGCCGGCACGGCAGGAACGGTAGGCGTAATTGGCGTTGCGTTAGTTCCTGGTGCGGCTTTGGTTCCCGTTGCTGTCACGGCCTTCGCTGGCGTGGCGGGAGTTGGTGGTGTCACGGGAGCATCATCTTCGGGCGACTCTGTTCCCGCCGCGTCGTCAGGTCCGGTCTGATCACCGAACTGGCCTTCATGTTCACCTTCCTGCTCGACGTCCGCTGTCGGCGTAGTCGGAGCGGTCGGCGTGGCTAGTGTTACTGGTGCCGCTTTGATGGCACCGGCATTAAGCGTGTTGATCACACTCAACGCGTCAATCGGAGAAACTTGTGAATCGCCATTCACATCGAGAAACATCGAAGGTGCGCCGGCTTCTCCTTCTCCCAACGACGCACTGTAACCTGTAGCGTTCAGCTGGTTGATAATGGCTAACGCGTCCATCGGGGAGACGTATTGGTCACCGTTAACATCTTCCGGCATCGCCTGGTTGTGCAGAAACAGGTCAGCCGCGAGGAGATTTCGATTTTCCAAAGACTCAATGCGTAACGAACGTCGATTGCGGTTTCTCTTCGAGCTGGATTTCTTTTTCATTTTGATACTCATTGTGCTGTGTAGGGAATCGTTGAACTCAAATTACGTATTTGCTTGTGTAAGGCGACTAACTGGATTTGGTCTTCAGTCCTCGACACCGCCCGGAGTGTCGGGACCGCTTTGGTCGCCGAATTGCCCCTCGAACTCGCCTTCTTGTTCGACATTGGCGGGGCCAGTAGAAGTCGGAGCAACAGCGGCGACTCCGACAGTCCCGGCAGCCAGCGAACGAGCTCGAGCTACCGCGGCAATTTGAGCTTGAAGTTGCTTCTGCTGCAGAATCTGCTGCCCGCCCTGCATGGCTAATACGCGATCGACCGGATCGAGCATGGCCAGGGGTATCCGCATCAGCTGACCGTTGCCGACTTGTCGCAGCACTGCAATTTCAACTCGAATATGGGCAGGTTTGCTTTGTTGTTCCTTTAGCTTTTCGACCATCGCGTCGGAATCAAGACCTGTCACTGCTTCTAGAACCGCTCGATTCTGGCTGCTCAGTTTGTCCGCCGGGCTGCCATTGACGAACAGCTTGCCGCGGCGTTGTGTCAAGGCGATGGGCAACGATCCGTAGTCGACCATCGTCATCGCACCAGGGATGTCGTAGCCGTCCTTGTCTTTCCAGTACGCCTTGGCGAGTGGCGACAATTCAGCGGCAAGTGACAGGTTGGCAAAGCACGCCAACAACGCGAGTGTCAGCAGTATGGAGAGTGGGCGATTCATAACGAACTCCTTTGTTCCGAGAGAAGAGAAGGTGACGAGAGGAGCGGCGAAAGGGCTGTGTGATCGAGAACCGATATCGCGTTCAAGCAGGCGACGCTCTCAACCAGCCATTTCGGCTAGGCCCGAGAACGCGTCGTCTGTAGCAGCACGGACCGTTGCGTCGCGCGAGGCCAATTCCGCGCGCCGGATTCCGACAGCCGGTGGCGCTGCGAAGCCAATTCGAACCCGGCCACCTCGAATTGCCAGTATCGTGACGACGACATCACCATCGATTACGATCTGTTCTCCTGTTTTGCGACTTAGCACCAACATGGCTGTTGCTCCTTGCTACTAAATGTGACTCCGTTCAAACCTTCGCCGGTGCGAACGTCGCAACCCAAATCGTCGGTCGTATATGAATCAACGAAAATGACGCGACAGAGCGCGCGCGGAATCGCGAAATCTTTAACAATTTCTGCTGAAAGAGCGAAAATCGCCTAACGTCACCCCGCAGCGGGTGGGGGCAGTAACGACGGGTCGAGCTGATTCGCTCGTTCAAAGTCTCGTTGGGCACGATCCGCATGTCCCAGCGCAGCATGTGCCAGCCCTCGATCATAGAAGCACTCGGCACGATGCGGTTCAAGCGCCACACACGCCCCAAATGCAGCGACGGCATCGTCATATTGACCGAGTCGATAGGTGCTAATTCCGCGGTAGAAGTTAGTCCAGAAATTATCGGGGGCAAGATCGACAGCCTGTTGAAACTCGTCGGCGGCTTGCTCAAGTTGATCGCCTTGTAACAGCGAACGCCCCAACGAATAGTGTCCCCAAGCGGTTTTCGGGTGTAGCTTCGCGCTTTGCTTGGCGTAGTCTTCGGCGACGCGGTTCATCCCAACGGCGTTCGCGTGTCGTTGAACTTCCCGACACAGGGCGGGACTGAGACCGAACAAGCGGCCAGCTTCTTTCAGAATTGAAACTCCTTGCCGCCGGATCGCGTTCGATTGGTTTGCCGGTGACAGTCGGACTCGCAGGTCGGTCCACAGAATGGCGAGGTCAAGGAAGTCCGTTCGGATCTGTTCATCCAGAGCGGAGGTCGATTCGCGTGGCGTCACTTCGGTGACTGCAGCGCGTTCGTCCCAGACTCTTTCGCACATCGCTTCAATCGCATGCAATTGGTCATCCGGTAACGTTCGTGGGCCGTCAAGAAACCGTAGCCGGTCCACCACGACATGCAATTGACGAGTCGTTTCGGCGAGTGCGGTAGAAGCCAACTGATCACGCAGTTTCTGCTTCAATTCGCCATTGCCTGGCATCCAAGCGATCGCCGATAACCCCGTTTGCAACGTGTCCACCGCATGCTCATATTCATTGGTCAAGGTAAGTTCGCGGGCCTGCCAGGAAGCCAATTCTGCCTGGTGAACGCAACTTGAGTACCACCAGCCAATCAGCAAAATGATTACACCGACCACGCATATTCCCATTCGGTACAACCAACGCGCCGTCGTAACGCTGTGTTCTTGATGCATACCGGAGCGGCTACCGGGCTCGACGAGGCATCTTCGCAACTCCATCGCCAGCGATTCAGCGTTCGGGAAGCGTAACGCTGGGTCACGCTGCAAACACCGCCCAAGCACACTTGCCAACTTCCCGTCAAGCGGCGATCCAAACCGGTTCGATATCCGTGGCAACAAGCGGAGATCGCCGTCAGCGGGAAGGTAGCCCAGCAACATCTCATGCAGTAGCACGCCTAACGCAAAGATGTCCGCGCGTCGATCGACGACATATTCCTCGGCTCGGCCCGTCCGGATCGCGTCGAGCAGGGCATGTTGCTCGGGTGACATATAACCTGTCGTTCCGCCGATCCAATCGATCCGCTTCGCAGCCAGATCGGTTGCTTCTCGTGCCAAATGAAAATCCAACAACATCGGTTGGCCATCGCTTGCCAGTAGCACGTTCGAAGGCTTTACATCGAGATGCAAAAGCCCTCGCTCGTGGGCATAGTGCAACGCGTCGGCAAGACACGCACCGATCCAACAGACCGCTTGCGTGTAAGATGCGCGGGCCAGAAACTGCCTCGCGGGACCGCGAATCGCGACGGCCTCCGGTGCGGTATCCAGCGGTGTCTCTTCGAGCAGTGCCGCGAGATCCTTTCCAGATCGCGCGTTCGACGGTCGCGACTCGAGCGAGTCAAGAATCTGTCCAAGCGTCCGCCCGCCCAGGTAGGGCATGCACAGAACCCGAAGCCCCTGCTCCGGAAACTCCTGCATTAGGTAAACAGGTACGATCCCTGAATGCTGAAGACGTGCCAGCGACAAGTGTTCGTCGCCAATCCGCGGCGTCACTTTCAAGACAACTTGTCGGTCGGAGAGCGCTGGTTGTGTCGCTAAGAATACGCGGCCCGCGGCACCACGTCCGAGTTCCGCGATGAGTTGAAACTCGCCAAACTGTTCTCCGACTTGTGGAAAGTCGATGCTGCGGGTGGGGAAGGCCAGCATCTCGTAGCAATCGAGCAACATTTGGAGTTGCGATTTCCAACGGGGAAAGCGTCGCATGAGTTCAGCTCGATTGACGACCTGACCGTCCTCTTCGCGCAGGCACAACTCTTCGTAGATAAGCGGGATGACAACATCAGATCCTGCCTCGGTCGCATCATGCTGGGCCAACACCTCTTCGACCGCAATTCGCTCACCGGCCTGCCAAGCGGCCGCCAACTCGTCAACGAGCGTTGCAGCCAGGGGCGTAAGCTGTCGCGAAACACTTGTCAGCCGTGGCGGTGATGCACCCTGACTTGATCCGGTGGACATCGGAACCTCACCGTAATTCCGGTGCCCGTTCCTTGGCGGCCCGTTCCATGGAGGCTGCGTTACGGGCATCACCCTTTGAATTCGATGAGTCATGATTTCGCTGCGCCACGAACTGCCGCGCCAGATCATAAAGAATTCTGCGGACACTACTCTCGTGGTAGCCAGTCTGGGCCGCAATCTCGGCCAATGACTTGCCTTGCCGCTTCAATTCCAACAACACACGGTGCGATTCCGAGCATGAACCGACCATTTCGCCCCACAACTCATCAACACGAACTTGTTGGCTCGGGCGTGGAGCATGCTCATGCCCAAGGTGATTCTCGTCGTCGGTGGTCAGCGACCGCTCGTTTTGCAGCGTCGTTCGCTGCTGACGGACCCGATCGAGAAATCGATTCTTCGTGACCTTCACAAGAAACGCTTTGAGGTGCCCCGAGTCGTCAAAGTGCCAACGGGCGTCGCGGAAACCAACGAGCAAGTCGGCCCACACGGATTGCACGATGTCCGAGGAATCAAACTTAGCTTGCAACCGGCCCGTGATTTGTCGTCGCACGATCATTCTTAAATACGGCTCGTACTTCGCGAACACTTGTTCGGCAGCAGCAAGATCACCGTTGTTCAACCGGACCACCAACTCATTCAGGCTATGTTCGTCACGCTCCAAGTTCATCCCGTCGTCCTTCCGGGAAGTCCTGAACATTCGGGATACATCCACAGCGCGACTTGTGCGTCGAGAAGGTGCTGCGCGGAACGAGACTCGGCATCTCGTCTTTGCCTTCGAATGATCTCGGCGGCAATCACTCCCGCCGTCGCCGAAAGCGCCCACGCGGAAATCGGCAGGCTCTCGATTATCGTAGAAGTTTTGCTGCGGAGGACTTCGAGATCGTCTAGCAACTGAGTCATCGCGATATCAATTGCCGCATAGTCGCCCGTAAGACTGCCCGTAAGACTAGCCGTCACCAACGCACCGGCTTGGGGAACGATATGGCTAACGATTCCCGTCACCGACGCGCGATCTGTCGTCGATTGTTGTTCGTGGTTTGTTTGATCCGTTACAGGCTGTAGTTCCAAAGTGGCCGCCGAAAGATGCTGCTGCGAAACATCGTCCGCTGCGGGAATCGACAGGTCTGCCTCCGCGTCCGTGAGATCGTCGGGCATGGCCTTGGGCGGGGTGTATTGCTCGTCGTGCGGTAGTACCGCAATCGCATTCCTCACAGCATCGAGGCTGGCTGAATCCGCTGCCGCACTTGGGACCGCAGTCGTCGTCGGTGACAACATTGCCGACCCGTCAGGTTTCTGCGTGACGACTGGTATCGTGAGCACACGGGCTGGGGGCACCAAGTTGGTTGAATTTCCAACTGACGTCGCCACCTCTTGTTTTGACGACTTCCCTGTGCCTTCACCTTCACCTGCCGAAGCAGTATTGGAGGGGCTCTTATCCGCGATCTCGTCAACGTCATTGTCGGTAGAACGACTCGACGGATCATCTTCGCCATCGTAATCTTGCTCGATAACGGTCAGCCGATAACCGACTGCGCTGATCTCCGAGACCAGCTCGTACCGACCCTGAACGACATCATGTTGCCCCGTGGATTCGCTTCTCGCAGTCGCAGCCGAGGAGGGGAAGATTACGACAGTTCGAACATCAACCACCAGAATTAAGTCGTCGATATCGGCTTGTTGCTCGAACGGCACCGAGTCGGCATTCAACAGGCAGCGATCCTCAAGTTGTTCAACGGCCAGACGTCGCTTGCGGCTTTTCAACATAAGTACCATAGAACGAACTCCGTATAGCACGATCAAGCGGTAACATCTTTGCTTATTGTACGCACGCTTCACGAATCAACAACATCTTTGTCGTAGTCCGCGAATCGCCTGCGCGACCTGCTTTTGAAGTCGATGCTATCGTTTCAGAAAGCGTCAGCAAAACAGCGTACGACGGCCCACTCAAGGCCGTCGTACGAGATCACGGTTTCGACTACGCTATTCGAAGGGGCTTCTCATCGGGCGTCGTTATCTTCGGTCTCTCCATCTTCGTGATCAATCTCAACACGTTGGCCTGTTGGAGCGACCAAGACTTCCTTTTCCTGGCCGTCGATTTCTGCTTCGACCTCGTACAGCACGATTGTTTTCTTCTCCAGATTTAGTTTCGTGCCTTTCGGGAAAGCGTTGGTCGCGGCACGCTGCACGGCCTTCGGCATGGCGTCCAAATTGACGACCTGTTCGGTTTGAACTACATCGCCGTGTTCGGTGACTTCGGCCTCGTGTTCGACGCCACTGGCTTGCCAACTTGCTTCGTAGACCTTGACGCCATCCTCGTCTTCCATCGTCACTTCACCCAGCTTCGCGTCACCTGCAAGCTTGGTCAGGGCGTCGCGGGCCGCTGCCGGTAGTTTATCCAGCGTCACTACCTGAGCGTCGTCTTGCTCCATGTCATTTTTGTCCTCCTTGTCTTTCGCGGCAGCCGCGAAGCCAACCGCTGTACCGATTACCAAAACTGCCGACACTGCAAGCAACCATTTTGACATCACATTCTCTCCGAAATACAGTTGTGAACTTCATGGCCAAAGAACGACATGTCTTCGGCGTTCGTAGGTGAAGTGTACTGCCAGAAAATGATAGGACGATGAGCGAGGATTCGCCTAAGCAGGGAGACCGCTTCTCTCTTCGCGAACGAACCATCAGATTCGTCGGCGATCGGATTCAATCTCAAACTTCCAGACCAAGCGAGGCTTCCGCTTGTTGAGACGGCCAAATACAGCGACACCCCACCTTTAATGCATTCGCACCTGAACCCGAGGCCGGTCACAGCCTCTACTGGCGATTTCAGGTTGCGAGTACATGCAGCAGAATCCGACGCAAGATTCAATGACGGATTGTGCGTCGAATCATAAAACACCCCGCTGCCATCATCACCACATTCGCAAGCCAAACAGAGTAGGGAGGCAAATCGCCCGATTTCGATAAATCGACGCCGTAGGCAAGAAGCGGATAATACACGATCAAAATGGGCAGGAAACATGCAATGAAGCTGGTCCAAACATCCGCGCTGCGCATGCGCACCGCTAGTGGCGCGCCGACTAGCACAAAGGCGAAGCAACTGAACCCATTCGCCCAACGCCGCCAAGGTTCCGTCTGTAATCGAGAGAGTCTGGCTTCGCCGCCAGCGATCGCGCCTTGTTGCTGACTCCATCGTTCATCGTTCAACTCTGCGAACTCGCCCGTCATTAACTGGTAGGCCACGTCGGCTGCCAGCGTGCGTTCGAGATCTTCGAGAGCGATTCGTTGGCTGATGATCTCGCCTGGGATTCGCCGCAATGCCGTATCCGCAGGGCGCAGCGCACCACCAGCCTTGCGCGACGCGTTCGACAATGGAACTTCGATCAACTCGGTGTCGGGAAAGTCCATCCGGATGCTGTCACCGCGCTCGATCTCGCCGTTGGTCATCGAGATCAGCAACACATCTCGTTCTGCGTCGGTATCGATTTCCGCAAACTCGGCCGTCAGTACGATCGGCGGGCTGTCATCATCTTCATATAACTTCACGGTCGGACGGACGAGAACATGATCCTGGACGTCTTTCACGTTGATCGAGAGTCGATCTGTGCTGTACGAGCGGCTCGATCGCAACATCCCATAAGCGATTTGTTCGGCAGACTCCAAGGCGACACGCTTCAAACCGATTCGGCCCCAAGCCGCCACGTCGTTCAACCAGACGGCTCCCAGGCTGACCGCAAACGCGAACAGCAGCGAGGGCCACAGCAATGCCATGGGCGAAATTCCGAGCGACTTGATCGCGGTAACTTCATTCATGGCCGACATGCGACCGTAGATGCTGCACGCGGCAAATAAAGTTGTTCCGGGCACGACATAAGCCAATGCCACGGGCAACGCATAGGGAAGCAATTTGACCACCGCCGTCGGACCGAGACCTTGGCGGATCGCCTCCTGGCCGACAACGACGAAGATCATTCCGGCCGTCATGCACACGGACATGACGACCGAAAGCTTGATGAATTCAGCCAGAATGTAGCGAGTGATCCGACGCATCAACGATCCCTGTTCGTGCTGCGGACAAGTGCGGGGCGTTAGCGATTACGGGCAAACCAGATGCCAACCTTCGACGTCATATCCAACACCGATACCAAGTCTTCGCGTAACAAAGGCTTGCGACTCTAGCAGGCCCAGTCCTAACCCGGATTATTCAAGGCATCCGTAGGCCGTATCAAGCAAACCATTGTCGCGCCGGAACTTCGGTCGCAATTTACGGCGGTCTCGGTGGCGCAAAGCGTTCGAGTACAAATTGGTTTACTCAGCTACGGCATGGGTTTGCGACCTCGATCCGGCCTACAGTGAATAGTCCAGTCCTAACGCGGAGACACTGTAACAATTTCACAGTTGGCTTGAAACGACAGTTCATGGCCGTTTAACGCGAGCTTGCGGCGAGCTACAGTTCAATCGCGGAATCGCTAGCATCCTTGTTCATCGCTTCACGGATATTCTCCATGAGCAACGAAACCGCTCGTGCCGAGTCGCGGATTGCGTCCTCGGGGCGGGCGCTGGCTGTCGCCGCTGCCGCTTTTTGGCAATTCAAATCGAATTCGGTCCAGTCGATCTCATACTTTGCGGCAGCTGGTGCATGACGCAGTTCGCCGGTTATCTTGGCGAGCGTCGCAGCAAACTCCGGTGAATTCGGACAATCCGCAGACGTGTATGGACCCTTACCAAGCTTCTGACCGGTTCCCAATTCAATACCCTTCGCTTCGTTCCGCTTCCTAAGGACGAACCCGACGAGAGCGACGACGAGACCGATCACCAGTGAGCCCAAAGCGGCTAGCATGTTCCCAATGACCGAAAGCAGCAGTGCGGCGAGGAAGAACACGGCGATGCCGACGAGAAATGCAAGTTCCGATTTCGGATCGTGTTTCACTCGGCCAATCTTGATCGGCGCCGCGTCGGTTTCTGCGGACGCCAGCTCGCTACCCGTGACCTGCGCCACGATGACGGTGATGTTATCCGGTCCGCCTCGAAGATTCGCCAGATCAACGAGCAACTGCCCGGCCTCGTGTGGCTCCAAGTTCCGCAGGACGGCCGCAATTTCCTCATCCGTCACACGCGCCATCAACCCGTCGCTGCAGAGCAGGAATGTATCGCCGACGACAACCTTGTAAGGCCCTTCAATATCAACCTGCACGTGGGCATTCGGGCCTAACGAACGCGTAATGACGTTCTTGGGGATTGAGTGGGCCAATTCGGAATCGCCGTCGAACTGACCGGCATCTCGCAACTCCCACACAAGGCTATGGTCGCGAGTGAGTTGATGAAGCTTCTTACCACGCACTCGATAGACGCGACTGTCGCCAATGTGCCCGATCAACGCACCTTGGGGGAGCAAGGCCATGGCGCTGGCCGTCGTTCCCATCGCGCGAAAGTCGCTGTTGGCCTGGCCGCGACGATAGACTTCGCTGTTCGTTTCGACGATCGCTTTCTGCAACGCCTCGGGCGGGGACAACTCTCGATACTTGCGGTAGAGATGGGGAACGCCATCGACGGCGATTTTGCTTGCCAGTTCACCAGCCGCGTGAGCCCCCATGCCGTCCGCCACCATGAAGAAGTGCCCACGTGCTTGCCATTCGTCCTGATCGCTCGCCAGAACCACCGAGTGCGAATCCTGGTTGTTTGCGCGCCGCATCCCGATATCGGTAAGCGCGACATGCGCCAGAGCAACCGGCCAATTCGACTCTCGATCCGCCATCTGGCGTCCGACTCCAGTCTAGAAAACCATGCAGTTAAGGAACTTAGGGCACATCGCCTCCCCAATACAAGCAACGCTACCATTCTAACCTGATAGACGTGGCGGATGGTAGACGCGGAGCGAATTCGCCTGGCTGGGCTCCGCTGGCTGCTTCACGGTGGGAATTTTCGGCCTGGAATTTTCGGCCTGGAGTTGGGCAACGGCACCCCGTATACTCCCGCCGCTCCTCTTTTGAACTAATCTCGCCGGTTTCCCATCGTGAAATCTACTAGCACCCTGTGGCTGCTGTTGGTCGTCGTCGTTTGCACAACGCAGAGCGGCTGTCTGCGCCGACGCATGACCATTCGGACAAACCCACCCGGTGCCGTGGCTTTTGTCGATGATCAACGGATTGGGGTGACGCCGGTTTCGACATCCTTTACTTACTACGGCACACGGAAGATCCAATTGTTCAAAGACGGCTTTGAACCGCTGACCGTGAAGCAGCAATTCTCCGTCCCCTGGTACGAGTATCCGCCACTCGACTTCGTCGTAGAGAATCTGTGGCCTCGCGAGATCCGTGATGAACGAGTGGTCGATTTCGAGATGATCCCGCAGCAAATCGTTCCCAATGACGAACTGCTGGGACGAGCGGAAACGTTACGCAGCAATGCACAAGCCGGGCATGTCACACCGCTCTGGACTCCACCGACTGGTCAGCCGCTGCCATCGACGCAATCGCCGCCGCCAAGCGGCAGTCCCGAAACAAATTCCGTACGACGCCCCTAGCACAACCTTTCTCGGCCCCGACCCACCTTCGGCGTGTACCCGGTCTGTACAACCTCTGCCGGGCTGTAAAGCCCCGGAATCGAATCAATATCAGCCCGAAGCCCCGAGAGGGGCGACATAGCGCACTGCGCGCCTACTGTGTCGCCCCTATCGGGGCTTAAGGCAAGTTGAATGCTCGTTACCGGGGCTTTACAGCCCCGGCAGGAGTTGTGTCAGCCCTATCGGGCTTGTCACACCAATCACGAAGAGACGGTTTAAAGATGGTGAAAGGCTGTCACACATGTCGGGAATCTATTTCGGGACTGTTCCGAAGCGACCTTCGATAGTTATCGCTGCTGGTCGAATGGTATGCCGCCAGGCCCCCACTTGACGCCGACTCCGGGTGGTTTGTTTTCCAGGACACGTTTCAGCTGTCCGCCTGGATCGGTCGCCATCTTATCGGTGAGGATGCGGACATCTCGGAGGATCGGCTCGATCCGCCGACTGGCCGAGTGCAGGTTGCTGACGGTTTCGCGAACGTCGTCATACAGTTCGCGATCGTTGATGAACTTTCCGAGCGTGCCATCGGAGCTGTTAAGTGCCTGCGTGAAGACCACCAGCTGAGACGAGATTTCTTCCAAGTTCTCCACGCTGCGACCGAGATCGTTCATCAGTTGCTCGCCCTTCTGGCCGAGCGGTCTTGTAAACTCGGCCAGATTGTCCAAGTTTTGTTCGGCCTTCTTGCCGACGCGATCAAAACTCGCCATCGCCGTGCGTGCCTCCGCCAGCGTCTGCTGAACGTCACTGAGTATTTTGGGAAGATCCCTCAGGGATTGCTTGAGACCTTGCTTGATTTCAGGGTCGCCGACGACATCATCGATGGTCGTCATCGCCCGCTGAAACGAATCCAACGCCAACTCCGATTTGCTGACGATGCGTTGAAGCTGTTGGTCGTCGGTGCCGAGAGTTTGCGTCAATTTGCGTGCCGCGTTCGAGACGTCGGTGGCCGCGCCGCCCATCGCGCCGAGTGCTGACCGCATATCGCCCTCGAGGTTCGTCAGCACTTGCAACGGGTCGGTCGCGACCATTCCCGTCATATATTCGCCGTCTTGAACGATCTCTGCGGATCGCGTCCCCACGCTCGGCGGCACGAATTCCACGACGGCATCTCCCAACAACGAGGCCGTTTTGATTCGGCAAATCTCGTCTTTCTTCAAAATGCGGCCGGAATCGATTCGCGCCGTCAGTACAACGCCATCGTCCTTCAGATCCACGTTGCTGACTCTGCCGATCAAGACACCATTTTTTCGAACCGGGGTATCCACCGTCACGTTCGGAGCACTGTTGAAGTTCAGAAACACGGTATAACGCCGCTGAAACACTCCTTTCCCACCGCCGAAGATGCCGATCAGGCCGACCGCAAGTGCTGCGGCCGCCACCACGACAACTCCGACTCGAAATGCAAGCAGTTTTTCATTCATCGCGATTACAGATCCCGATCACTGAAAGTTTGTTGCATCTCGGTGAGTCGCTCGCCCGCCTCACCGCGAACAAACTGTAACACTCGGCGATCACCACACGTCTCTAATTCGTCTGGCGCTCCATCAAAGATCAATTGCGGCTCGCCGGGTTCCAAGCGGCTGACCGGATAGATCATGACCACGCGATCGGCGACTTTGTGAGCCGTTCGCATGTCGTGCGTGACGATGATGCTAGTCACGTCATGTTGGTTGCGAGTTCGTAGCATCAGCTCGTTGATCACGTCACTCATGATCGGATCGAGTCCGGTCGTGGGCTCGTCGTACAACATCAGTTCCGGATTCATAATCAACGCTCGTGCGAGTCCGACTCGCTTCCGCATCCCGCCAGAAAGTTCGGCCGGCTTCTTCGAGACCACCGACGCCGGCAAGCCGACTTCCGCCAGTCGGGCGAATACGAGTTCGCGGATTCGGGATGGCGATTCGGACGCGTGTTGCCGCAATGGAAACGCGACGTTTTGCCCAACCGTCAGGCTGTCGAACAACGCCGCATTCTGGAATACGTATCCGAATCGGACACGCTGCCGAGTCAACTCGCGATCGTTCAACTCAGCGAGTTTGTGCCCATCGAAACGAACGAAGCCACGGTTCGGGCTGACCAGGCCGATGATTGTCTTCAACAACACCGTCTTTCCGCAACCGCTTTCCCCAATGATCGCCAATGTTTGCCCGCGCGGGACCGTGAGCGTCACGCCACGCAGCACACTCTGCATACCAAACGTCACATGCACGTCCTGCACGTCGACGAGAGGCGTTGGCCTGCGTGGTGTTGCGAATGAATCACTCATAAGTCGTTCGTCGGACTCCTAAATCAGGCTCACGCCTTCCGGCCATAACGTATCGTAAACCGAGTTAATCATGACTCCCAAAAACAGATCGATAATCAAGATCATCACGAAGGAATAGACGAATGCCGCCGTTGCGGCGCGTCCGACTCCTTCAGCTCCCGGCAAGCAGTGAAAGCCGCGATAGCAGCTGATCATTGCAATCGCCGCACCAAAGAAGAAGCTCTTGAAGATTCCGCTCAACAGATCAAAGACGCCCACGAATTGCTCGGAGTTGTGCCAGTAATGGTGTTTGTCGATTCCCAGCACTTCCACCGTAAAGAAGTATCCGCCCACGACGCCCATGAAGTCGGCCATGATGGTCAGCGTGGGGATAAGAAACAGGCAAGCCAGAAATCGCGGCACAACCAAGTAGTGAATCGGGTTCGCTCCCATGCTGCTCAGCGCATCGATCTGCTCGGTCACTCGCATCGTGCCTAGTTCCGCTGCCATGGCGCTGCCGACGCGGCCAGCCAGCATGGTCGCAGCGAGTACGGGACCAAGTTCGCGGACGAGCGACATGTTGATGACGGCCCCAAGTCGCGTTTCGAGTCCGAGTTGCCGGAACTGTCCGTAGCTCTGAACGGCCAATACCATGCCGATGAACGTACCCGTTAACGCCACCACCGGCAGGCTCATCACGCCGACTTGATAGAAGTTTGGCAGCAAGGTTTCGCGGCGCGGCAAGCGAGTAAACATCCACGAGATTGTCCGCATGCAGAACAGCCCGAGATCACCGATGGCGACGATGCCGTCGATCACCACGGTTCCCCAGTCCGAGACAAGGTCGTGCAGGTTTGCAGCGAAGCCACGACGAGGCGTGTGTTCCATCGGGTTGGCCGTTCCACTCGACAAAGGGCGACTCCAAACGAAGACGAGAAAAATTAGGACACCAGCGGTGCTAGCGTGCGCAATGATCCGCGCACGGCAGATACGACGCATCGCTTCTAACTTCGTCGCGTTAAGTCAGCCACTTGAGTTAAACTTTGCGGGCTGTACCGAGTTTGCGGGCTGCTCCGATCTGAAAACGACAAAAAAGCCCGCAAGCAATGCCAGCGGGCTTTTGTTTCGATTCAATCTGAGCAGCAGCAGTAGTTGCTACTACTTGTTCTTCTTTTCGGAAGTTGCCGAGTCGCCGGCACCTGCCGCGACGGGAACGGGTTTCGGTGGATCGGCCTGTCGCTTTTCAGGGCGGAAGTCCAATCGAATCACCTTGTCCTCGTCATTGCGAATGCCATCGACCACGATCGTATCCATCCCTTGGAACGTGCCACGCAGAAGTTCTTCGGAAAGCGGATCTTCGATGCGATTCTCGATCGCACGACGCAACGGACGAGCACCGTAATCCAGGTCCGTTCCCTTCTTGATCAAGAACTCCTTGGCAGCATCCGTCAACTCCAGGTGCAAGCCACGCTCTTCCAAACGCGAGCGAACCTTGGCCAGCTCCAGATCGATGACTTCTTTGAGATTCTCCTTCGTCAGGTGGCGGAAGATGATGACATCGTCCAAGCGATTCAGGAACTCAGGTCGAAAGACTTTCTGAACCTGATCGTTGACGCGCGCCTTCATGCTGTCGTAAGAAGCGTCGTCTTCCGGCTTTTGGAACCCGAAAGCCGACTCGTTCTTAATTGCGTCAGCACCCGCATTCGTGGTCATGATCAAGATCACGTTGCGGAAGTCGACATTGCGACCAAAGCTGTCGGTCAGACGGCCTTCTTCCATGACCTGCAACAACATGTTGAAGACGTCAGGATGTGCCTTCTCGATTTCGTCCAACAACACGACGGCGTAGGGCCGACGACGAATCTTCTCGGTCAACTGGCCGCCTTCTTCATAGCCGACATATCCAGGAGGGGCACCAACCAAACGGCTGACGTTGTGCTTCTCCATATACTCGCTCATGTCGATCTGAATCAAGGCGTCGGCATCGCCGAACATGAACTCAGCAAGTGCTTTCGCGAGCAACGTCTTACCAACACCCGTGGGACCAGCGAACACAAAGCATCCCGTCGGACGTTTGGGGTCTTTCAGGCCGCTACGGCTGCGACGAACTGCTTTCGAGATGGCAGCGATCGCTTCTGTTTGGCTGATGACCATTTTGTGAAGTTCATCCTCCATCTGCATCAGCCGCATGCTGTCTTCGGTCGACAGACGCGTCAGCGGAATGCCGGTCATCTTCGAGACGACCTCGGCAATCACTTCCTCGTCCACGACGCCATCGGTTTCGCGCGACTTCTCACGCCACTCGCGAGTGATCTGCTCTTTCTTCTTGCGAAGTTTGTCAGCTTGATCACGCAGCGAAGCCGCTTTCTCGAAGTCTTGGTTCGCGACAGCTTCTTCCTTCTCTTTGTTCAAACGCTCGACGTCTTCGTCGATCTCTTTCAAATCCGGGGGGCGAGTCATGGCACGTAATCGGACCCGGGCACCGGCTTCGTCGATGACGTCGATCGCCTTGTCGGGCAAGCAGCGAGCCGTGATATACCGCTCGGACATATCGACCGCGGCGACCACGGCATCGTCCGTAATTTGCACGCGATGATGCTCTTCGTATCGCTCGCGTAGTCCCTTCAAAATCTCGACCGTTTCGGCTTTGCTGGTCGGCTCGACGATGATCTCTTGGAAACGACGAGCGAGTGCATTGTCCTTCTCGATGTACTTCCGATACTCGTCGAGTGTCGTGGCACCGATGCATTGAATCTCGCCGCGAGACAACGCCGGCTTCAAGACATTCGCCGCATCGATCGCGCCTTCCGCCCCACCGGCACCGACCAACGTGTGCAACTCGTCAATGAACAAGATCGTGTTCTTGGCACGTCGCACCTCATTCATGACCGCCTTGATGCGTTCCTCGAATTGCCCGCGATACTTCGTGCCCGCGACCATCATGGCGAGATCCAGCACAACGATGCGTTTATCGGCCAATAACTCGGGAACATTGCCTTCGATCACGCGTTGGGCGAAACCTTCGACGATGGCTGTCTTGCCGACGCCCGCTTCGCCTAAAAGGACAGGGTTATTCTTGGTTCGACGGCAAAGGACTTGAATCGCTCGTTCGATCTCGCGTTCGCGACCGATAACGGGATCAAGCTTCTTCTGCTTCGCAAGCTCACTCAAGTCGCGACCAAAGCTATCGAGCGCGGGTGTCTTCGACTTACCGCTCTTGGACGAGCCACCGCCAGCTTCGGCACCGACCGCTTCTCGCCCGCCACGTTCGCCGCCTTCACCTTCGAGGCCATGCCCCAACAGGTTCAGGACTTCTTCGCGAACTTCTTCGAGTTTTAGTCCCAGGTTCATCAACACCTGAGCCGCGACGCCTTCTTGTTCACGCAGCAGACCAAGCAAGATATGCTCAGTGCCAACATAGTTGTGATTCAGGTTGCGGGCTTCTTCCATCGAATACTCGATGACTTTCTTCGCTCGCGGTGTCTGTGGCAGCTTGCCCATCGTGACCATTTCTGGACCACTTTGCACGAGCTTCTCGACTTCAAGTCGAATCTTGCGCAAGTCGACGTCCAAATTTTTTAGGACATTGGCAGCGACTCCACTGCCTTCTTTGACAAGGCCGAGCAACACATGCTCAGTGCCAATGTATTCGTGATTGAAGCGTTGCGCCTCTTGGTTCGCAAGCTGCATCACCTTCCGTGCGCGATCGGTGAATCTTTCGTACATCAATTCGTCCTCTCGTTACGTTTGGGGCACTGGGGTTATGGGGGCGAGTGGTCGCGTTCCTCAGTTTTCGCTTCCGGGCCAGTGTCTGTTTCTAGATTCTCTGTTTCTGTCTTGGAAGCAGCCAGCCGCTTCAGCGTGTCGCGTTCCTGAGTGATCTCCCAACGCCACTTATAAGCCTCGTCCAGCCGATCCAGTCGATCCAGCTGCTTCGCGGCTTCGTCATAGCGTTTGGTTCGGCGATACAAAGTCGCCAACATGAAAAGTACGTCAACGTCTCGGCTACAGTATCGAAGCAATTGCCGCAGCAATGTTTCCGCCTCGAACCAGTGGCCCTTTAAGTATTCGGCTTGAGCCTGGATAAACAAGCCCCGGTCATCGACTCGCGGCGGTTCACGTAGGTGTGGCAGTGTTCGGTACGCTTGAAAGACCGAAGCCAACCAAACGGTTCCGACAACTAACCATCCAATGAGATTAAATGACGGCGGAAGAAGCTCCGGCCAAACGAAGCTGGACACCAGAACGAGATTGAGCGCCGCGCCAAACGCCACCGCAGTTGCAAGTGCAGCCCAATCCCCGCGTATCCAAAGACGCGGCAATCCGGGCCACAAACAGATAATATATGGCGAGCTGTGCATCCAACCTTCGCTCCGGCGTCCCTTCCGAGTCACCAATCCATAGCGAACACGGCGAAAGTCGCCTCGGAATTGTAACTCGCGTTTTTAAGGTGAGCAAGGCAAGTAAATACGACGTTTGGAGTTAGGTCGACACCCGCACACCGCCTCCGCTACCTTCGGCAGGACCGACAGGCATGTTACAACGTACAACATTGGCGGATGCCCGTTAACAGTGACCAGATCAAGTGCTTAGAAGCTCCCAAGTGACAACAAACCTAGACGCTAACGCAGCATTTCGCATCCTTGATGCCAACACGAACCGCTCTCTGGAAGGGCTTCGCGTCGTCGAGGATTTCGCTCGATTCGCCCTGAACGACCAGCACCTCGCTACACAATATAAGGAGTTGCGACACAAGTTGGTGTCGGTGCTAGCACAAGTGCCGCAGCTAGCTCTCACTGCGGCACGTCATACGCCGGGAGACGTGGGAACACAGATCTCGGCCCCCGATGAGTACACTCGCGACAATACTTTCAGCGTAGCAATCGCCAGCCAAAAGCGAACTGAGCAGGCTTTTCGTTGCATTGAAGAATATGCCAAGACAGTCGTTCCCGACGTTTCACCGTCCCTCGAACAACTTCGTTACCGGGCCTATACGCTTGGCAAGGCGCTCGTCACGACATTTTCCAGCCGATCCTGTCTCCGCGACAAGCACCTGTATGTTTTGATCGATGGCGGCTCTTCGTTGACAGATTTCGAGCCACTTGCACGACAATTGACCGATGCGCGAGCTGACCTAATACAGCTGCGAGATAAGCGGCTCTGTGATCGAGAGCTCGCCGCTCGGGGGCGCGTACTGCGAGACATCACCCGGGGCAGCAATACTCTATTTATTATGAACGATCGCCCTGACATTGCGGCGATTGTCGGAGCCGATGGTGTACACGTCGGCCAGGACGAACTGTCTGTCGCGGATGCCCGAGCCGTCTTGGGTCCAAATCGATTGGTGGGCGTCTCAACCCACTCGATCGAACAAGCTCGACAGGCCGTTCTCGACGGAGCGGACTACATTGGCTGCGGGCCCACGTTTCCTTCCCGGACCAAGGAGTTCGACGAGTTTCCTGGCCTGGCGTTACTGCAAGCGGTCGCCGAGGAGATCAGCTTGCCGGCATTTGCGATTGGAGGCATCACCCTGGAAAACGTACAGCAAGTCCTCGACATTGGGATCCAGCAAATCGCGGTGAGCAATTGCGTCACTTCCGCTACTGATCCTTGTGCGGCGATCTCGCAACTGAAAAGGGCGTGTGAATCCGCGGCCGTTATGATTTCAGCAAAGCCTTAATGACTTTCTCCATTTCGGCTTCAACGTCCGGTTTATAGCCTTGCCACAAACCGCGAATCGTGCCCTTTTGATCGATTAAGACGGTGGTCGGATAGCCAAATCCAGAGAGTTGTGCCGCATTAACTAAGCTCATCCTCGCTCCCGCACCCGGATCGATAAAAACGTCCAGATCGGTTTCCAGCTTCGCGAGATAAGCTTCGGTGTCGGATCGCAACTGCTCGGGGTCAGTATCTCCACCACCTGGCCCGCAGGAAACGGGGACAAAGCGAAATCCTTTCTCACCTGCCAGCCGACTGTTCAGTTCAACGAGGTGCGGAAACTCCATCATGCACGGCCCGCACCAAGTTCCCCAGAAGTTGATCAACACCACTTTGCCACGAAGACCTTCTAAGGTTATCGGAGCAGCATCGCCGACGAGCGGCGCGAGATTGAGGCTCTCCAAAGGTCGCCCAACGCTGGGATGAAGCTCCCCCATGCCGAAATGTTTCGCTGGCTGTAACGCCCAAACGGCCAAGACTGCGAACAAACCAGTGATTAAGATCACGACAATTCGCGTCAATGAATGCGACGATCCTTGATATTTCGCCGCATGGTCGGTTGGCATATCATCGCGGAAAGCAGGTTGATTCATGTTTCATACAATCGGTATCAGGTGAATGAGTAAATTCAGCGATCGCGTCCCACACTGTCAGCCAATTAGGATCGTAGCGTTCGTTGCGATCTGGACCATTCTAGTCTGTCAGATCGTAAAGGCTGAAGATGGCCTGGCGAACAGTTCGCAGCCGGTGGAATCGCCGAATGCGCGTCAGCTCGCAACTCTCGAGAACGCCGACATCTTGGAAAGCAGTGGCTTGGCCGCGTCGATCACGACTCCGCATCGGTTCTGGACACATAACGACTCGGGAGACGGTCCACGCTTATTTGCCTTCGACGATTCAGGTCGCGACCTCGGCGTCGTTTCGTTGGTTGGCATTACCGCAATCGATTGGGAGGACATGGCGTCGTTTCGACGCGGCGATCGAGGCTGGCTGCTAGTGGCCGATGTTGGCGACAACGCCCGACGACGTGAAACCTGCCAGTTGCACCTACTACCAGAGCCAGCGTTAAACAAACCGACGGCGACCGTTCACGCGACCATCAATTTCCGCTATGAGCATGGCCCCGTGGATTGCGAAGCCGTCGGCGTGGACGGAACGTCGAACACGGTGCTGCTCGCCTCCAAGTCGGTATTGAATTGTGAAGTCTACGCGTTGCCACTCCCTCTCACTCCGTCCAAGCAGGTCGTCGTTGCACCGTCGATTGCGAAGATCTCGGTTCCACTGGCGACAGCCCTTGACGTTTCCCCGGACGGCACAAGAGCGATCGTGTTGACTTATGCTGATGCCTATGAATTCCAACGTCGCGACGGCGAATCGTGGGCGGACGCGTTCCGACGCGAGCCGCAAGTGATCAAGATGCCGATCCGCAAGCAAGGCGAATCCATCTGCTACGGTGCCGACAGCCGTTCGCTGTATTTGACCAGCGAGCGACAGCCTACTCCGCTCTGGATCGTCGAGAGAATGCCGTGATTGGTGAGAGCTATGAAGTCGAACAGAAGTTTCGCATCGAGGACGCCACGGCTCTCGAAGAGCTGATACTTAGCCTCGGTGCCGAACCGCTCACGGCGATCGAGCAAATCGATACCTACTTTGCTCACCCGAGCCGTGACTTTGGCAAAACCGACGAAGCATTTCGGCTGCGACGAGTCGGGACGCAGAACTTCGTCACCTACAAGGGCCCGAAGATCGACGCGACGACGAAAACTCGTCGCGAGATCGAACTGCCTTTGCCGGAGGGTGAAGACTATGTGGCACAGTTCCACTCGCTCGTCGAAGCACTTGGATTTCGAGTGGTCGCCGATGTCTCCAAAGTCCGCCGCACGACGCATCTCGTCTGGGAAGGCGAGACTATCGAAGTGTCGCTGGACGACGTTTCTGGCGTCGGGCAGTATGTCGAAATCGAGTTAGTTGTTTCCGAGTGTTGTGTCTCAGAAGCCAAAGATCGCATTGCCTCTCTGGCCGGCCGTCTCGGTCTTCACCTGAACGAACGTCGCAGCTACTTGGAGCTTTTGCAGCACCGCGCTGAGTAGAGCGTGTTTAGCAGATATACAGCGGGGGAGGTTAGCCGCTTCGCGAGTTCCCTTCATCGAGCTTCTGGCAACACGCTTTCAAATCCCTTTCCGGAACCAAGCCGATCGAGGCCGCGGCACGCGAAGCCGGAGCGGCCTCAGGAAACGCAGAATTCCGAGCATCACGTATCGACAAGAAGGAACTCCTCAAACAGTTCGACGCCGACGGGGGACGGCAAGTTGAACGACGAAGAACGTGCCAGGGACAGCGAAGAGTTCAAAAATCGCAAGAAATCCTGATCGCTCTTAACCGCACACTCGGAGCAACGCGAGTCAGACAAAGGCTCGCGTTGTTTGTTTTTTGGTAGAAATCAGGCCGGTGCCCCGATCTGATCTGGTGAGTATACTGGTGAGACAGATGTGTACTGACTCCAGAAATGAATTTGCCAAATGGCAAGTGTCGAAGCCCGTAAGGATCCTGTTATGATCATGTTTCGCAGCGTGTTGCTCATCGTTATCTCGACGCTCCTACTTACAACCGCCGTCGTTGCAGAAGAGACATTCGGACTCGTTAAAGAGAAGCCAGCTGAAGGTCGTTACGTCGAGACGGATCGCGGCTTCATGGTTCCCTACACTCGCAAGATCCCAGGGACAGACATCGAATTCTCGATGGAGCCGATTCCGGGCGGCAAGTTCCTGATGGGAAGCCCCGCGACGGAAACCGATCGCAAGGATGACGAAGGACCACAAGTCGAAGTCACCATCGAACCATTCTGGCTGGGGCGACATGAAGTGACGTGGAGCGAGTACAAGTATTTCATGAGTCTGTACTCGGTCTTCAAAGAGTTCCAGTCGCAGAAAATTCGCCCAGTGAACGATGCGACGAAAGTGGATGCCATCACGGCACCCACCGAACTTTACGATCCGAGCTTTACCTTCGAACTGGGTGAAGATCCACAACAGCCCGCCGTCACGATGACGCAGTACGCCGCCAAGCAATACACAAAATGGCTCGGTGCAATTACGGGCAATCAATATCGTTTGCCCGGCGAAGCCGAGTGGGAATACGCCTGCCGCGCCGGTACGACGACGGCTTATCATTTTGGCGACGATGCGAGTCTGCTCGAAGAATACGGTTGGTTCTACGACAACGCCGACGAGGCACCGCGCAAAGTCGGACAAAAGAAGCCCAATCCCTGGGGGCTGTTTGATATGCACGGCAATGTGTGGGAATGGTGTTTGGACGAGTACTTCGAAGACGGCTATACGCGTCTGAAAGACAAACAGGTGACGGGCCGTTCGGCCATCGCTTGGCCCACGAAACCATTCCCACGCGTCCTGCGGGGTGGTTCGTGGGATGACGATGCGGCAGAATGTCGCGCGGCGTCGAAGCTGGCTTCTCACGACACGGATTGGAAGGCGCAGGATCCCAACCTGCCGCTCAGCCCGTGGTGGTTTACCGACGACCCGGCGCGGGCCGTCGGCTTTCGCGTGCTTCGCCCGCTCAACGAACTCCCCAAGACCGAGATGGCGAAATACTGGGATCCGGATGTCGAAGATATCAAATTCGACGTGCAGATTCGTCTGGAGGAAGGACGCGGGGTATCGGGGATCGTCGACAAGAAGCTCCCGGGCGCAATCGAGACGCTTGAATACGCGAAATAGCGGCGAAGAGAGTTCGCGTTTAGATCTCAATTTGTGAGGAGCGGGCAATTGCCTGCTCCTCGCTTTTTGCACGGGCATGTCACCTTGCGAGCAGCGACACAATTCGCCACGATAATACGCGGCTAAGTTTCATCCCTTCACATGAAATGCATCGCGATGCCCGCTTTCCCCAAAATTGAAAAGATCCAGTACGAAGGCCCAAAGTCGAAGAATCCGTTGGCCTTTCGTTGGTACAACGAAACCGAAGTGATCGAAGGCCGCTCGATGCGGGACCACATGCGTTTTTCGGTGACGTATTGGCACACGTTCCGAGGAACTGGCAGCGACCCGTTCGGGGCCGGCACGATGGTCCGTCCTTGGGAAGATGGGACCGATTCGGTCGAGAACGCCTGTAACCGAGCGCGGGTCGCCTTCGAGTTCATCGAAAAGATCGGTGCGCCCTACTACGCCTTTCACGATCGCGATGTGGCTCCCGAAGGTGCGACGCTCGCGGAGAGCAATAAGAACCTTGACGCTGTCGCCGCCGTGTTAAAGCAAGAGCAGGAGCGGACCGGGATCAAGCTGCTGTGGGGTACAGCCAACATGTTCAGCAACCCGCGCTACATGCATGGAGCTTCGACCAGCTGTAACGCGGACGCCTTCGCGTATGCAGCAGCTCAGGTGAAAAAGGCTCTCGAAGTTACGAAGGAACTAGGCGGCGAGAACTACGTGTTTTGGGGCGGTCGTGAAGGGTATCAGTGCCATTACAACACGGACATGAAGCGCGAGTTGGATCACCTCGGCCAGTTCTTCCACATGGCCGTCGACTATGCGAACGAGATTGGTTTCGACGGAACATTTTTGATCGAGCCAAAACCGAAGGAGCCCACGAAGCATCAGTACGATAGCGACGCTGCGGCATGTATTAACTTCCTTCGCGCGTACGGTTTGACCGATCGTTTCAAATTGAACATCGAGACGAACCACGCCACGCTCGCCGGTCACACGATGATGCACGAGTTGGATTACGCCGGGCATCAAGGCTTGCTCGGTTCGATCGATGCCAACACGGGCGATTTGATGTTGGGCTGGGATACCGATCAGTTCCCGACGGACTACTATCTCACTACGCAAATCATGTTAATGCTGCTCAAGTACGGTGGCGTCGCTCCGGGCGGCGTCAATTTCGACGCCAAGGTCCGTCGCGAGAGCTTCGAACCGGTCGATTTGTTCCACGCTCACGTCGGCGGGATGGACGCCTTTGCCCGCGGCTTGAAAATCGCCGCCGCGATTCGCGCGGACGGTGAACTCGCCGGTTTCGTCAAGGACCGCTACAGCAGTTGGGACTCGGGCATCGGAGCCGAGATCGAAGGTGGCAAAGCCAACTTCAAGTCGCTAGAAGCCTACATGCTGAAGAAAGGCGAAGCCGCGCCCAATCAAAGCGGTCGCCAAGAGATGCTCGAGCATCTGATCAACCGCTATCTGTAAATCCATCGAGGGTCGGGAGCATACTTCGGCAGTGAGGTCTACCTTTTGAAGTTGCACTAGCCCGCCGGACAGCGCAACTTCAAAATACGGCTCCTCCGTTAGGTCAAACGATCTCAACACTCGGCGTTGATACCCGTCGTGAGTGCCGTGCCATTCCAAGGGATGTTGGATCCAACACCGTGTTTGGAACATCGATGGCAGTTCGGCAATGCTTCCCTTCGGTGA
>CAUJKL010000009.1 GCA_963204995.1 Planctomycetota bacterium
TCCCAACACCGAGCCGGTCTCGGTGGTCGGCCATTCAAGTTCTATAAGTTCCGGACGATGACCGTCGGAGCCGAAGAACTAAAGCACGCCTTGCGTGCTAACAGCGAACAGGACGGTCCTGCTTTCAAGATCAAAGCCGATCCGCGCATCACTCGAGTGGGACGCTATCTACGCCGTACTTGTATTGACGAGTTTCCGCAATTCTTGAATGTGTTGAAGGGAGACATGTCGCTTGTCGGACCAAGGCCGCTCCCCTGCGACGAATCGCAGGAGTGTGAGGATTGGCAGCGTCGGCGGCTCACCGTTACGCCGGGCTTAACCTGTATCTGGCAGGTCTCAGGCGGTATGCGAATCCCGTTCGTCGAATGGATGCGAATGGACATCCGCTATATCCGCTCACGAAGATTGTTGCACGATTTGAAGCTGCTCTGGGCCACGTTAATCGCCGTCGTGTTTCATCGTGCCTCGCATTGAGAAAGCCGTGTCCAAAACACTAGCGGATGTCGATACGACGTTGCGGTTTCCGGACCTGCCGCCCGCGCTGATGTCGGCGCGGAGACGCTTGTGGCACCGTTGCGTTTTGCGTGCTATCAGCCCGCTCGGGCTGCTGGGACCAGCCACGCGAAACGCCGCAGGAATTGTGACTTATCATCGTGTCGCGGAAGACGTCGGGCTCGACCCGGCGATGTTGAACGTCTCGCCCAAACAGTTCCGCCGTCAGATCGCCGGACTTCTGAAGTTAGGTTATCGGCCGCTACCACTTCGGTCATTGATCGAAGCGGGGCAGCAACAACAGGCATTCTCGCCGCGCACGTTTTCGATTGTATTCGACGATGGCTACAGTGATGTGTATCGACATGCGTGGCCCGTGTTGCGCGAGTTGAATGTCCCGGCCACAATCTTCTTGGCGACACGTTATCTCGATTCGGACGAGCGTTTTCCGTTTGACGACTGGTCGCAGGATACATCCGCGACGGCCCGCCCGCTGTCCACGATCGAGTGCCGCGAAATGCTCGCTTCTGGAGTAATGGAAATCGGGTCACACACGCACAGTCACCAGGACTTTCGAAATCGGCCAGCTGACTTTCGACGAGACGTACAACAGTCGCTCGACGTATTGCGGGAGCGGTTTGGAATCGAGACACCGGCTTTCTCGTTCCCGTACGGCTTCACGTCCCTTGAACTTGCCGAAGCTGTTAGAGACCTCGGCCTGACATGTGGATTGACGGCGGACTGCCAACTGCTCACCGCCCAAAGCGATCCTTTTAGCTGGGGACGATTCGGTGCCATCGAGTCGGATACGGCTAGATCTTTGGCCGCCAAGCTGGATGGGTGGTATTCGGTGTGTCAAAACGCATGGCGCACTCTGCGCGTCCGGTGCGACTAACTCAACTCGGTGGCCGCAGCTATCTCGTCGCGGAATGTCGCGAGACTTGCGAAGAACTATCCGGCTAGAAATCTGAAGCTCGACGGCCTCACACTGTCTTATCCGGCGTTTGAACCGCTGACAGAGGTAGCATCTTCGTACCCCTTCCGACGAGGCCAACACCAACTTTCTAACGGCCCAGGACCAGAGCCCCCCGGATTCCGCTCGTGTATCGCGTCTATTTTTCCGTTCACTGCGCCGCGTGCCGCCGATGACTAGGCGAGTCTATCACCCACGGATAGACTCACGGAGTCGATGGCCGATGATGGAGCAATTCGCGTGCGCTACCAGCAGACAATTCAGATACACCAACGGCTTGAAACCGTACTCCGTTTAGTTCGAACCGGTGAGTATTCCACACCGGCCCTCGCTGAGGCGGTCGGCGTATCGATCCCGACAATATCCCGCGTTGTTGCCGCTTTACGTGAGCAGGGACATGACATCAGATCGGAAAGAACAAAAGAGGGCTGGCGCTACATCTGGCTTTCAAAAACCCATGCGGGCGTGTTGATCGGAGAATCGAAGCGGGGGCACGACTAACAATGCTGAAACTCGCAGACCTAAAACCTGGATTGGCGCTCGTTGGCCTGGAGCCAGCGGTCGTGGCCACCGTGGCTGCCGTCGTGCCCATTGGCGAGGGTTCGGTTCAGGTCTTCTACCGCACGCCGGACGGAACGACCCAAGAGCGACTGTTGGGTCGCGCCGACGAAGAGAACCTCAGCGTCGCTACTGTCGAGCGCCCTTGGTCCTTTGATGGCGATGGCGCTGCGTTCCAATTGACCTGGGCTTCGCACCTTGATTTGGAACCACAACTGATCCGCGTCATCAATACCGACGGCGAAACGGGAGCGGCGACTGTCTTTGCCGCCGTCCAGTCCAAAACCGAAACGGCCCGGCAACTGGCTTACCGGCTCTATACGCTCTGCGAGCGGAAGAACTGGGCCGAAGATGCCCCCGCCTACAACGAAGTCGTCACCTCCTGGTCCAGCATCGAATCCGCCGCCGCCCAAGAACCGACCGCCACTCAACGCTCACTGTTTGATTAGGTCTACTGAAAGGAGACCCTAACATTGCAAAAACGTCATGTAGGACGGGTCTCCAGGCCCGTCCGATCCAACGTCAATTAGAAACTAATTTCACGCCGGTAGAATCCACGAACTGTGATGTCTTCAAACGACGAGCAGACTGCGTTCATATCGAGGTGCGGACGGGCCTGGAGACCCGTCCTACGTCAACTCTTATGCAACTGTAGGGGAGACTCTCCATGTCAGAAACCATTGAAGCCCGACTAGCCAAAGCCGAACGAGAATTAGCATTCCTCAAGGCCAAAGCTCTACGCGACAAATCGAACTGGATTGCCGAAATCACCGGCACGTTTAAGGACGATCCCGACTTCGAGGAAATCGTGCGATTAGGTAAAGAGATGCGAGATGCCGAGCAGTAAGATTAGGCGATACCAAGCATTCACGAATCAGATGGCGTACGTCAAAAACACTTTTTGTGGAGACGCGAAAATGACAAAAACAATCGAAGAACGGTTACAAAAACTGGAATGGGAACTCGAAGCTTTGAAGTCCAAGACGTTACCGAAAGAGGATCAAGGTGACTGGCTGAGTAGTATCATCGGTTCGTTTGAAGACGATCCTGATTTTGATGAGATCGTTCGCCTCGGCAAGGAGTTTCGTCACTCGGACCGCCCAAAGGATGACAAATAGATGTTCATTCTGGATACCGATCATATCTCGATTTTGGAAGCGCGACGCGGCGATGAGTTCAGCATCTGTTACGTCGCATCAATCAACACGAACGTTCAGAGTTGTTTTTGACAATCGTTTCGTTCCATGAGCAGGTGACAGGCTGGAATCGCTACTTATCCAAGGCGTTGGCTTCTGAAGGCATCGTTAGAGGCTATCAACAACTTGAACGACTACTCACGAGTTTTGCGAAGGCCAAGGTCTTACCGTACTCGTCCGCCGCTGCGGACATTTTCGAGGAACTGCGAAAACAGAAAGTTCGTGTGGCCACGATGGACATGAGGATCGCTTCGATAGCGATCGCCAATCGGATGACTTTACTCACACGGAATACAGTTGACTTCGAGCGAATTCCAAACTTGTCGTTTGATGATTGGACACTACCGCCAAAAGCGTAGAAACGCCAATCTCTGGCGGTAAAATGGACATTTGAACCGCGAATTGGGTGAGGACTTAGGTGATAACAGATGACTATGAAACCATGGCGAGAAGTTGCAG
>CAUJKL010000010.1 GCA_963204995.1 Planctomycetota bacterium
CCGACGAGCGGATCGTCGAGATGTACAAAGAGGCCGAGATGGAAGTTCCGGCGGATTTGACGATCACGGATGATTCGGAACCTTGGGGAATCACGTTCGCCCAATCGCAACCGATTAGTGCCGAATTTGCGAACGGAGGCGTGAAGATCTCTGTGTTGGTCCGAAACCTACATCAAGGTGAAGGCTATGCACCGGTCGCTTTGCTACTGAGAGACGAGGCGACCGAGAAGAATTATCGTCCCGATATCAGAATCTCTCGCGAGTACGATCTGACGATGCCCAACGACGGCGGGTTGCAACTCGTCGCGAAAGGTGATCTCAAGATCGAATTCATCGAGTTGAGCGGCGAACCAACGCAGAATTACGGAGCGCGACATGCCGCGGCAGTCGGGCTCCTCTTGAAAAAGTTCAGCGCCATGCTCAAGCCGAAATTGCCGGAAGAGGTAACGGATGGTATTGAATTCAAAGGACGCTGGGAGCGGGTCGGCAAGTTGAAGGCCCGTCTCGCAACCGCCACAGACGGTTGGCTCTCGATCGGTTGGGAACAGGCGCTGCCCGAAACGACGGCTGTCGAAGCGGTAGCCGAAACGAGCACTGCCGTCGAAGCCGTGGCCGACGAAGCCGAATCGAACACCACCACCGAACTACTTCAAACAGCAAGCCTTACTCCATGAATCGCTGGGTAGACATTTCCTTCGATTGCCTTCCGCTCCGCACGATCGGCCGGCTCGACATCCCGCTGGATGCCTCGCCCAAGTATCGCGCCCTGTGCGAACGCGTCAAACAAGCGATCGAGAAGCATGGCCAGCATAACACGTATTTCTTGTATAACGCGAAGTGCATTTACCACCTCGCCAACCACGACGAGCTGGGCATGCTTGAGTTCAAGTTCGATGGGGTTGTGCTGACCGATTCGTCAGATGCTGTCACAGAACGATGCGATCTTTGCGTCGAGTTGGTCCGCGAGACCTGCGACTGGCTGACCGAACCGATCGTCGCCTGGTTTACTGAGACCGTATCACATTCGATCGCTGTCGAATTCAACCGGTATATCGACGCCGGCGATCTGGCGGAAGCCAAGAAACGTATCGAAACGATTCAGGCCGCCAGCGACGATGCTGGTGGTTACGTTGGCATGTACTTATAGCCCAACGAAATCGTGAGACTTCGGTCACTGGTCATTGCGAACGCACAGAATCCTCACGAATGCGGCGACGACGGTGCCAGAGTGCGCATCGAATTAAAAGTCGACGCGTTTCGCCAACTGCTTCAGCTCGCCGAGCTGCTGATTCTTGGCCGCGTCGCTCAGCGGGTTGCCGGTGAGAAAGATCTGCCAGAACGAGGCAGATCGATCGGGTTTCGCGTTGGCGGCTTTCGCCGTTTCAACCAGCACTCCCAAGTCGGTGATCTTGTTGTTATCCAGCAACAGGAACGTCCAACGCTCATGGCCACGCAGCGGTGACAGGTCGCTAACTTGATTTCCCCGAAGGTCGAGCGAGTCGAGCTTGTCCATGCTGGCAATCGGTTTGATATCAACGACTTGATTTCCGTCCACGTACAGCGACCAAGCCTTCTTCAGATTCGCGACGGGTGTCAAGTTCTGAATCTTGTTGTTCGAGACATAGAGCGAGCGGAGGTTGTCGAGTTTCGAAACCGGTGACAAGTCGGCAATCTGATTATCGGACAGCTGCACGTATTGCAGCTTCGTCAGGCCTTCGATGGGCTTGATGTCGGTGATCTTGTTCTTGGAGAGGTCGAGTGACTGGAGATTCTTCAAGCCTGCGATGGCATCGATCTTGGTGATCTCGTTTCCTGCCAGATCCAGCGACGCCAGGCTGCGGCACTTTTCCAATCCGGCCAGATCCTTGATTCCCTTGTTATTTCCCTTGATCGTCGAGATGTTCACGACGTCGGCTTCGACAATCGGTTGTTCGTTGTTGCGTTTCTCAAAGACGTAATTGCGAACGACGGCTTCCAGGTTCTTGTCCGGGAAAATCGAATCTTGGGCTGTCAGCTCAGAAGCCAGCGACAACAGCGGGATCGACAGAACAGCACAGACGATCGACCATCTCATCGGAGTACCTCGTTGGTTGCTTCTCGAAGATTCACAGGCGGGCAGGGCTAGGGCGGGAACGAAGCGATCTGGCGCGTGCCACAAGACTTCGTCCAACAACAGCTTGGTTGCTTCAAAATAGGTTACTTTGCCAACTTGCGACAATCCAGCCCAGAAGCCATGACTTGGCCAAGAAAGCCCGGCAATCTTTAGTATCGAGCGACGCTCCGGTCGATTTCGACCGACCAGGCATCGATTCCGCCTGCCATATTCTGCACCTTGGCAAATCCTTGCTGTTGCAACCACTGCGTCACTTGCAGACTGCGGCCGCCATGATGGCAGTGGACAACAATCCGCTGATCTCGCACCGGTTCCAATTCGGGAAGCCGTGCGGGGATCTCACGCATCGGAATGAGCACGGCCGATTCCAGCTTGGCAATTACGTACTCGCTGGGCTCACGACAGTCGAGCAAAAAGAAATCGACCTGATCATCGAGCAGTTTCTTGACCCCACGAACATCGATTTCCAAGGGCAAATCGCCTGGAGTCCCGCTCATCTTGTTTACTCGCGCTGATTCCGACGGACGTGAGTCGTTACTCGGCAAAGCTATCCCTTGGACAGAATACTGTCCACCCCGAGCGTCGGTCGTGACCGCCACTAGACGGTGAACGGCTTCTGGCTTTCGAATGTCGCATTCGCGGCACCTACCACATAGTAATTCGGAGTTTGCGTAGGCGGCATTTTGCTGACGATGGTGTCGCGGAAACGACGGTAGCCGTACTTGAACTTACCATTGCTCCAGACTTTCTTCAGCGTTTCGGTAAAGAGCCCGTTGCGACTGCCGTCCAGCGAGTATTGATTGTCCTGACAACCCGAGATCAGTAACACGGTCGCCTTAACCGTAGTCGACTCGGCTGCCTTGGTCGCTTTCTGAATGTCGACGTATAGCTTCTTGTTCTTTCGATACGTTGCCTCTCCGATCGGGGCCGGCATGGCGCGGACTGCCGGTTGAGCTGCTTCCCAAGGCGGCATCGCACGAGTGACCGTGCCGCTGTGACAACTGTCGGACAAGACCAAGACGCGAACGCCACTCTTGAATTTTGCATAGAGGGCATGAAGTTCGTCATCCACGAGTTGTCGATCGTAGAGAACCCAGGATTCGTCCATGCGATCGGCTTCGTCCCCGTTGGTATCGGGAACCTGACCGCCGTGTCCCGAATAGGTCAACAAAAACAAATCACCCTTGGCGAGCTTTTTGGCGGCGGCCTCGATGGCCTTCGTGACGACCCCCGCTGTCGCCTGTTTCGTCAGCAGGATCGAGCGTTCAGCAAAGCCTTGCTTCTTGGCCAGCGCCAGCATGTCCTTGGCGTCGTACTCGCACGCACCGAGTGCTCCGTCCCAACCGCTGTAGTGCGCCGGGTCGACTAGATTCAAACCGATGTGCAGAGAAATACCTTTTGCCATTGGGAAACTCCTCGTGAGAAGAATGTGTCCGGTCTTCAGACCGGCTAATACCCGAATCCTGATGAGAAGAGGAAGCCGGAGGTGGTGGAGCGCCCGAATCCCTTCAGTGGCTCGCGAGTCCGAGCAGCTGCCACCACACGTCACTATGCGAACGTAAGTATGGACACCGATCAGTTCCACTGTCAATCAAGGGCGACTTACCGCCAGCCGTTCGAACTATTCGTATCTTTGCACTGAATTAGTCGTTGACTTCGCGTCCGTCGAGGGGCTAAACTGGGCGGGACAGTGAGCCGCCCTAGCTGACACGACTTGGCGGAGTCGTGACGTGTGCGTTCTCCCACCCTTCCGCCCTCTCACCTGACCAGATTGCGAATTGCCAAGTCTCATGAAAGTGAATCTCTCTGTTCGTCGAATGTCCCATCAGTGCGGCGAGTTTGTCTTTGACCGCTTTCCCTTGGTTATCGGGCGCAGCGAACAAGCCGATGTGACGTTGGATGATCGTTGGGCCAGCCGCCGACACTGTGTAATCGAATCTCAAGACGGCATGCTCATTGTGCAAGACCTCGGCTCCACGCATGGCACACTTTTGAACGATGCCATCATCTCGGAAGCAGTTCTCAAGCCCGGTGATAGGCTCTGTATTGGGCTGACAACGTTGACTGCGACGTACGACTACGTCGACGCCGATGCATGCGAAGGCGCCCGGACGGTTCGGGTGTAACTAACTTCGCTTGCGACCGACGAACGTGTAGTAAGGTGTGCGGATCAGCGGAAGGTAAGGCACCTTCGCGAAGTGTTCTTCAAAGTGCATCGGGGCGAAGTGCTTGTGCAGGTAGGGCACGTGATCTGCAGTCGGAAAAACGTTGTCGTTAGAAAACCACATGGGCCAAAAGTTTCGCGTGAACCAGCGATGCCGCTTCAGCCCGTCAGCCGGGTGCTTGCGAGAAACATAGAAGTCGACGATGCCGATCAAACCGCCCGGCTTCAGCATCGCAAGGGCATTGTCAATCGCGGCGAACCAATCGGGAATCATCGTCAGCGAGTATGAAAACGTGACGACATCGACCGGTGCCTCGGGCGGATGGAAAGTTGTGGCGTCGGCTTCAATCGGCTGGATGTTGCTCCAACCACGCTTGTTGATTCGCCGTTGAGCGACATCCAACAGCGAAGGTGACAGGTCGACGACATAAACTTTCTTCAGTTGCGCGACGCGATCGCCGAAGTAATCCAGGTTCGACCCGGTCCCACCGCCCATATCGACCCACACCGCATCACGTGGCGACTCGATGGCATTCCATAGCTCCTGCCGCCCCTGCAACAATCGCTTGCGAAAATCATCGTAGGCATCGGCCTGCCCAGCATAAAAACTCTCCATCCGCGCAGCGTGATCTTTTCCTCGAACGGGTTTCAGCGTGAGGTGATAGAGGATCTTTAGATCGGCGAGAAAACCCATGAGACTCAAGCAGCAAGGTCCGCGATATAAAAGCGACCGTAAGTATGCACGCGGTCTTGCTCGTGCAGTTCGTCCGCGAGTTCTTGGTGAAACGTGAGCAAATCCGGCAGCTTGCGAAGTTGGCCTCCGCCCGTGGTGACTTGCACTCGCTCAATAAAATCCGTTCTCAATCCGCCACTCCGCCACAGAATGCGAGCGCCATCGGCGGCCCGGTCCAAAATGGCTTGCCACTCCAACTCCAACAGCGGAAAGAACTTGTCCGACAACCAATCCATGTGGTCGAGCAGCACATAACGCGAGATCGTCCCGCGATGCTGCTCGAGAAACCCTTGCACGGAATTGGTATGCACGCTGATCCGGTCAACCAATCCGCCCTTTAGCCGCTCGAATCCATCGACCGACAGATACTCGGGACAGCAATCGGGAGCGTACTCGCCCGTGAGATAGACTCGCCAAAAGTAGTTATCCGAGATCGGCAGTTTCGCGAACACCGTCTCGACGCAATCCTGCACGAACTTGACGATACCGCCTTCGTACTGCGTCTCGACTTGTCGGCGCTGCGCTTTCGGAACACCGACCATCGACAGTGTCGTATCGCGATTCATCGCGAAACGCATGGGCCGCGACCAGAACCGTTCGTGCAACTCGTCGTAGTAGATCTTGCTCTGCTCTTCAACCGTAGTCGCGCTGAGCAACGCGTCAATTTGGGGCCGCACTCGCGCCACGCGATCCACATAAACATTGATGGCTCGCGCGAACGAACCCGATGTCCCACGGAAGTAGAACGATCGCCGTTTGTTGTCAAAGAACTTGATGAAGCGATCCCAGTAGTTTCGCGACCAAGGCGAGAGCGACGCGCGCAGCTTGTCGTGATAGACAGCCCGGCCACCGGGCAATCGCCCTCGCCCGAACATGCCAAAGAAATCGTCGTAGTTGAGATTCTTGATACCTGCCAGCTTCAACTCAAGCAACGCGTTCTGACGTGGATTCATGTCCACTGCGTAGACATGGTTCGGGCTCGCGAGGGCGTAATCCAGTGCGTTGCAGCCGGCGGATGTGATCACCAAGACGTCGTCGTCCGGCGCAAGTTCCAAGGCCACTCGATCGAGTCGCGGATCTTCCCAGCACGTGTTGTAGACGAGGTTGTTGCCGTGAACGAAATTGAACACGCGCGCACTGAACCAATCCATCACCGGCATCTGGGTCTCCCACTCTGCGGCAGGTGCAGTGGCTTGCACGTCCCTCACAGCCACGCACAACGTGTCGCCCCTGAGCCATCCATGCCGAGCGTGAGGCGTCCCACGATTCTACTGCCACCCACCTCTGCGGCAAGGGGCGCGATGCAATCGGTACAGTCGTTGCGGAGCTTTGGACTGCGGCGACTTGTCGCCGCTTTCCCCTTTTGTGGCGCAGCCACTATCAGGTCTTGTAGACTTTCCAAACACAAAAGCCTCTCCGATGCAAATCAAAGCTGGAACAAGCCCCAGCAGTCCAAATCGTTGATTGAATGTGTCGTTCGAGGTGCGGCGCGGTATAAACTAGAGTTACCTCATCCGCCTTGAGTTGAAATCCAATGCGATCATGTTTTCATCAGCCGTTGCTCCGATGTGCCCTCGCGGCCGTTGTGATCGAGTTGACTGTCACGACTTGGTGCCGCAGTGATGATGCGGCTTCCGTGGATTTCTTCGAGGCGCGTATTCGTCCGGTCTTAGTTCGCCACTGTTACGAATGTCATTCGCACGCCGTGGCCGTTCCGCAGGGCGGGCTACGTCTGGACAGCCGCGACGCGACGCGTCAGGGCGGCGAGTCGGGACCGGCAGTCGTGCCCGGCGATGTTGCGAACAGCTTGTTGATCGATGCGATTCGCCATGAGTCGTTTGAGATGCCGCCCAAGAAGAAGTTGCCTGATTCGGTGATCGCCGACTTTGTGAAGTGGATCGAAGATGGAGCGTCCGATCCGCGCGACGCAGCCCCTGATTCTGCGACCGTTGCGAACGAGCTATGGAGGACGCAGTTTCAAGAGCGATTGGCGTGGTGGAGTCTCCAGCCGGTTATTCGACCCGAGATACCTACGGTCAAAGATGCAACTTGGTCCCCGCAAGCCATCGATCGCTTCATCTTGGCGAAGCTAGAAGAACATCAGATCCCACCAGCCACGCGTGCGGACAAACGAACCCTGATTCGCCGCCTGTCGTTCACCCTGACGGGGCTGCCGCCGACACCTCAGCAAGTAGCACAGTTCCTCGACGACGAATCCTCTTCGGCTTACGAAGCCTTGGTGGATCGACTGCTCGAATCGCCTCATTTTGGCGAACGCTGGGCGCGACACTGGATGGATGTCGTGCGCTATACGGACACTTACGGGTACGAATGGGATATTCCGGCGAAGGGGGCATGGCGTTATCGCGACTATTTGATTCGAGCCTCTAACCAAGATGTGCCGTTTGATCAACTGGTCCGCGAACAAATCGCGGGCGACCTGCTCGAATCGCCGCGAATCAACGAATCGGAACAAATCAACGAATCGCTCATCGGGCCCATGTTCTTCCAGATGGGCGAGAAGCGGCACGGCGACAGCTCCGAGTTTAACGGTATTCACCAGGAGATGGTCGACAACAAGATCGATGCGTTTTCGAAAGCCTTCCAAGCGATGACGATCGCCTGTGCGCGGTGCCACGATCACAAACTCGATGCCATCTCCCAGCGAGAATACTATGCGCTGGCCGGTTCGTTCATGAGTTCACGCTGGGTAACGAACACGATCGATCTGCCGACGCGAAATGCGGACGTTATCCAATCGCTCAAGGTGGTCAAGAATAAGTTGCGGGTTGAGTTGGGTGCGAAGTGGCATCGCGAGTTGTCGGAACGGGGTCGGGAGTTTTTTTCGGTCGACGGGTTTGGCGGTGGCGAAGCCGTAGGGCCGAAAAAGACTCCCGACCCCCTCACACTCGAACATCCTCTGTACGCGTGGAGTCGGATCACAGCGCCGGACATCGATATCGCCAGCGTGTGGTCCACTTTGGCCAAAGAATACGCCGACGAGAGCGAGCGACGAATCACCGAGAATAAAACTCACTTCAAACTAATCGCCGATTTTCGCGAGGCACCGCCGGACGGCTGGTCCATTGATGGTGTTGGCCTGCGAGAAACTATCCGCCCCGGCGATTTTGTCGTGGCACTGGATGGTAATACAGCCGTTACTCGCATTCTGCCTGGCGGGTTGTTTACGAACTCGCTTTCGCCACGCTTGAACGGCGCAGTACGGACGCCGTATCTAAACACATTCACGCATGGGCACATCAGCTTCGAATGCTGTGGCGGTGACTTTGCGGCCCATCGAACGGTCTACGACAACGCCTTCCTGACCGAGAAGCAAGTTTATTTGAAAGGAGCAGACCCGGCATGGCAGCTCCTTTCCACCGTCCCGAGCATGCGTGACCGGCAAATCTTCATCGAGCTTGCGACGAAGACCAGCAACCCGAATTTTCCACCGCGTGTCGGGCTCGGCGGAGCAACGACACTGGCGCAAGAAGCCGATCCGCGAAGCTGGTTCGGGATCACGCGAGTCGTCACGCACGATGCCCCTTTCACACCGAAAGACGAGCTGGCACGTTTCCGTTCGCTGTTCGCAGGCGATCCGCCGACGACTTTAGAGCAAGCTGCAAATCGCTACGTCGCGTGGTTCTCGACCGCCGTCAAAGCCTGGGCGAGTAACACCGCGACACCCGAGCACGTCGAACTACTTAACTGGCTGCTCGATAACCCGGTTCTCGATTACGCGATCGATAAAGACCAAGCTTCGCCAATCGCGAGCCTGATCGCCGAATACCGAACGACCGAAGCACTTCTCGCGACGCCTTGTACCGTGAATGGGATGGCGGACATCGACAAGGGTTACGACTATCGCCTGAACATCCGCGGCGATTACGATCAGCTGGGTGACGCCGTGCCACGCGGCTTCGTTCAAGCAGTGACCGGCTCCGACCCGGCGTTTTCATCGCCCAGGAGCGGTCGGCTTGAGCTGGCCGAGTTCGTGGCAAGTTCCAACAACCCGCTGACGGCTCGCGTGTTTGTGAATCGTGTCTGGCACTGGATCTTCGGCACCGGGATCGTTTCGACGCCGAGCGACTTCGGCCATCTCGGCGATCAACCCTCGCATCCCGAGTTGCTGGACTATCTGGCGGCACAGTTTGTCGACGACGGCTGGTCGATGAAGCGATTGATTCGCTCGATTGTCCTTACCGAGACGTTTCGACAAGCGGGTATCGTGGGCGAACATGCTCGCGACGTCGACCCCAAGAACCGACTGCTGCATCACTTTCCGCTCCGTAGATTAGAAGCCGAGGCTATTCGCGACGCGATACTGGCGGTGTCTGGGCGACTCGATCCACAGCGGTTCGGCCCGCCGATCGATCCGGCACGCTCAAACGAGGATTCTCAGAAACGCCTCTATTCTGGCCCGCTGGATGGAAACGGCAGGCGGTCGATCTATACCAAGATCACGATCATGGAACCGCCTCGATTGCTGGCGTTGTTCAATCAGCCCGAGCCCAAGATTCCTACCGGCGAACGCGATGTTACCAACACACCGGCACAGTCGCTGGCCCTGCTCAACGATCCCTTTGTCGAACAACAGGCGGAACATTGGGCGAAGCGGCTAGTCGAAATCGGCCACTCGACTCCGCAAGCTCGAATCCGCGACATGTGCGAGGCGGCTCTCGGACGTCCCGCGACCGACGAAGAACTCGCACGCTGGTCCGTGATGGTCGATGATCTGGCAGCGTTGCACAACGTGGCTCCCGAAGCGTTGATGGGCAGTGTTGTGGTTTGGAAAGACATTGCCCATACCATCTTCAACTTGAAGGAGTTCCTTTACACACGCTAAGCTACGTAAATCATGCGTCACGTTAATCAACACTTGTCGGCACTCGAATCGGCGCCCCGCACGCGCCGTGAGTTCCTGCGCCGCGCATCGAGCGGCTTCGGCATGCTGGCGTTTGCGGGCTTGACGGCTCGGACAAGTACTGCCGATGAAGCTCGCAAGCCGCATTTCGCCGCCAAGGCAAAGCACGTTATCTTTTGCTTCATGGATGGCGGACCGAGCCACGTCGATACGTTCGACTACAAGCCGATGCTAGCCAAACATCAAGGCAAGAGAATCGGCGACGAAGCCGTGTCGAAACGATCTCAAAGCAGTGCGGGTCGCGTGTGGCTGGGCAGTCCGTGGGAGTTCCGTCAGCGGGGGCAAAGCGGTTTGTGGATCAGCGATCTGTTGCCTCACACAGCGGAACTAGCCGATGAATTGTGCGTCGTGCGTTCGCTAGTCGGCGAACAACCATTGCACGGACAGCAGGCATTGCTGTTGCACACCGGACGCGTGACTGGTCGAGCACCTAGCCTTGGTTCATGGGCCTCGTACGGCTTGGGGACGGAGAACGATTCACTACCGGGATATGTGCTGCTGAACAACGATTGGATTCCGAACGGCGGTTACGAGAATTTTGGTAGTGCGTTCCTTCCGGCTACCCACTCGGCGACGTTGCTGCGAGCCAAGGGCACAGCCGTCGACAATATCGTGCCGGCGGATAGCGTTGCCATTCAACGTCGCAAGCTCGACCTGCTTCGCCAGCAGGATCACCAGTTCGCAGCTCTGACCGCCGACGAGCAGGCCATCGAAGCGGCGATCGCGAACTACGAAACCGCGTTTCGGATGCAGAGCGAGATTCCGCACGTCGCGGACATCAGTCACGAAACCGCTGCGACTCGCAAGCTTTATGGCGTCGACGCGGAGGACGAGTATCAACGCTATTACAGCCTGCAATGTCTTCGCGCGCGACGATTGGTCGAGGCGGGGGTCCGCTTTGTCGAGATCACTTGCCCGCTCACGCACGCCAATAACTCGCCGTGGGATCAACATGGCGAGCTGCGGAAGTACCACGCACAGAACGCAATGATTACGGATCAGGCGGTGGCCGCTTTGGTCAAGGATTTGAAACAACGAGGCTTACTCGAAGAGACGATTGTCGTCTGGGCGGGCGAGATGGGACGCACACCGCACACTCCGGCGATCAGCCCGACCTGCGGACGAGATCATCATGTCAACGGCTATTCGATCTTCCTGGCGGGCGGTGGCATTCGAGGCGGCATGGCGTTCGGCGAGACGGACGAGTTTGGCAACTCCGTCGTCGAGAACCCGCTCATGATCCACGATGTTCATGCCACGATTCTGCATCAGCTCGGGCTCGATCACAAAACGCTAACGTTCCGCTTCGGCGGTCGCGACGTCAGCTTGACCGACGTGCATGGACGAGTCGTGAGCGAGATCCTGACGTGACGCGTTCTATCACGGGGCGGCTGATCAAGTATCCAGGCTAAGCGAGAGATTTCTCAAGTGCTCGACCAGGGCAACCGACATATTGAGCCGCGTCGTCGCTCGACTCTGGTTGTCGGCGACTGGAAGCGACAGTCCTTCGAGCGCCATCAGCTCTTCCACCGACCGAAACCCAATTTGCCATTTCCCAAAGATCGACTTGAGTACTAAACAGGGCGAGTGTGCCGCGCCGATGTGCTGCAAGAGTTGGAATGTCCTCTGATGATAGACAATCAGCACGTCGTTGGGATGCAGGAAGTTACTCCACTGGTGGCGGAACTCATCTTGAGACAGGGCGTCATCGAAATCCTGAGCCGCAAGCCGCATGTGCTCTAACGCGGTTGCCGAAAGTGGTGGTTGCTGATGTAGTTGACAGGAGAATCGCTCTGCTGTGCCGACCCGGTGCGCGACCCAATTCACGGGCCATGGCTTCTTCACGTGATGCCCTTGCTCACCTGGTGTCGCCTCACCATAGGCTACGACCAAGTGAACAGGATCTTGCAGCAAGCTCAGCGGAATGAATCGAGGCCGGGAATGGCGACCGCGCTGGCGACGCCTCGCCTCGTCGCTGCCCGGATGATCCAACTGAGTTTCGACCATCTGGTTGAAGGCCGCCAACAACTGCTCCAACCCAGCCGTGTCGGGTTCCAAAGCTTGCAGCGCCGCAACAGTGGCCTCCAGCGTGGACAGGCTCTGGGCATTCGGTTCGCGTCGAATTCGATACTGCCCTGGAGATGACGGCGTCAGTCGATAACAAGGCAGAGTCCGGAGTTGCGGAACATCGCGCACGATCGTCTTGGCCTGATGCCAGGTGCCGTCGATTACCACCAACTGGTCCGGTCGATCGGCGACAGATAGTTCGGACAACGCGGGAGCGTCCGCATCGAGGTACAGCAGCCCGGCGTTGCTCTTAATGGGGAGCTGGTGCGATCCCAAACGCAAATTGTGATCGACGATCAAGTGACAGTTGCGGAGCGCCTTCTGAACGATGCGGGCTGTATTGAACGGATGGAATCGCTCGCCAACGTGCTGCAAAATCAAGACATTCGTGCGATTGTCGATCTGCGGAATGGCCTCGCAAAAACACGACGCCATTGGACGAAAGCACTGATAACAGCGCTGGCGTACTTCGCGTTCCAAGTCGTTGTCTTCCAAAGTGCGTGCTCGTGACAACGGATTCGGACGGTCGTTCGATTATGCCAGTAGGCCAGTCTGCTTGCCCGCACGAGCCAACACGTCGAGCGCGAAGTCGATGTCATCCGCAGAATGAATCGCCGACACGCAATTCCGCAGTCGCGGCGCATCCATTGGTACCGCCGGATAACAGACGGGTATGACGAGCAGACCTTCCGCTCGGCAGATGCGAGTCATCGCCAATGCGATGTCGGTCGTGTGCGTCATCAGCGGCACAATCGGTGTCACGCTCTTGGCAGTATCGAAACCGAGTGCCTTGAGGCCCGACAAAAAGTGTTCCTGATTGACGCGAAGTTTGTCGACCAACTCCGGCTCTCGCTCGATAACGTCCAGAGCCGCGATCGCAACGCTGGCTTGGCCCGAGGGCAAAGCGCCGCTGAAGATGTACCCGCGCGCGTGATGCCTCAGATACGTAATGACCTCTTCCTTCGCCGCCACGAATCCACCGCAACCGGCCAAAGTTTTCGAGAGTGTTCCCATCTTGATATCGATGTCACCGGCATCCAAGTTGAAGTGCTCTTGGACACCGCGTCCGGTCTTGCCAAGCACGCCCAAGCTGTGCGCTTCGTCGACCATCAACAGCGCACCGTGCTTACGGCACAGATCGACCACGCCTGGCAGGTCGATGATGTCACCGTCCATACTGAAGACCGCATCCACGACAACTAAGACCCGCCGACCACCGCACTGAACCAACTTTTCGGCCAGCGAATCGAGATCGTTATGTTTGAATTCCAGGAACTCGGCCCCGGACATGCGGCAGCCGTCGATGATGCTCGCGTGGTTCCACTGATCGCCAACGACACAATCTCCTGGTCCGACGAGAGTCGAGATGGTCGCGAGATTGGTGACGTAACCGCTGCTGTAAACGATCGCTTCTTCCGCTTGCATGAAGCTCGCCAACCGAGCTTCCAACTCGCGATGCACCGTCGTGGTGCCCGCCAGCAGTCGCACGCCGTGATGGCCCGTTCCGAACTTCTCGACCGCTGCGATGCAGGTCTCTTTTAAGTGGCTGTGTCCGAGCAACCCTAGATACTCGTAGGAACCGAGCATCAACATCCGCTTCCCGTCTGCCACGACCCACGCATCGTCATGTTCGGAAATCACCGGCTCGAAGAAGTACAGATCGTCCTCTTTCAGCTTCGTCACGCGTCGATTCAAACGGCGATAATGCTCGAGCAGATCACCGTTTGTGGCTGCCGTGATCGAGATCTCTGGCAATACCTCTTCGGTGATCACAACGCGTTTGCGATACGCCTGGAGGCTGTCGACATAATCGGCTAACTCGTTGATCGTCTCTAGTTCAAACACCTCTTCGGGGACGAGCCGCTTGCCGGTGAGTGCTTCGATTTCCGTCGTGATTTCCGCGACCCCCAACGAGTCGACGCCCATTTCGAACAGCGACACATCGTAATCGATCGCATCAACGTCGCTGCCCGGCTGTTTCTTGAGCCAGTCAAGAATGGTGTCGTGAATCAGATGCCGTGTTTCTTCGGTGTTTTCATGCGAGCGAGGAGGAGTAAGGACTCCTTTGAGCGGTTCCGTCATCTGATACCTATCGTTTCATGCCCCAAATGAACGCAAATGGTGAAGTCCCAGCAGACGAGTGTGATGGATGTGGCGTATACGTGCAAGGCGGCACAGCGTTATCGCTTGGCCTTAAAGCACGTATGTCGTGCGACTTTGAACACCCCCAAGCGGGCCAGAGAGAAGAGCGATTGACATTACCCACATCTTTCGCCGTTTGCAAAGTACTTGTCGTTGTGGGAAATCCGGCAGCACAGTCCGAAGGACTTTAACAACAAAGCCTAGAGTCGCGCAGCGCACCCTGGGATTCATCGAACAAAAACACCGAGGAACCCTGAAAGGGTTCGACAAGGATGACGCTGTGAAACCCCTTCAGGGTTTGAAATCCTTTCGTGGAAGTAACCCAGGGTGCGCTG
>CAUJKL010000011.1 GCA_963204995.1 Planctomycetota bacterium
ACGGGCCGCCAGTGCCAGCGTTCCCATACCTGCAACGACGATCAGCGTCGTCACGACCGGTCTTGTCCATTTCCCCATATTATACCACCTTTCCGAGAGGTTTTATTCGGGCGAATTATTCGACGGACGGAGTTTCGCGACCGACGAGCAGGCCATGAAACACCATGTCTAGGATGGTGTCGCATTGACTGGAGAGCGTTGCCTGACGCCCCGAGAAGTAGTTGGTGAACATCGTCCCGTACACCACGTCGGAAACGAATTCGGTGATCCGCTCCACCGGGATGTCGCGCACTACTCCCTCTTGTATCAACTCGCGGAATAACGCTTGCCACGGCGCCATATTGGCGTCGCGGTGAACGAAATAGGTTGGCGTCTTCCGGTCCCGAAAATGGGCTCGTTCGTGGACGAGCAATTCAACGATTTCGGGATGCTCGTCGAAGAATGTCAGGTACGCACGGACGCCTTCGGCGATTCGCTCCAGTGGTTGTTTTGCCGTCGCGGCTGCGGCATCGACCGCCGTCTTGAGATTTCGCATTCCATGATCGACGGCTGCCAGAAACAGGTCTTCTTTGCTGGGAAAGTACCGGTAGACGGTGCCTTTTCCGACGCCCGTCTTGTCGGCAATCTCCTGGACATCCGCCGCCGCAAACCCGTGTTTCGAGAAGACCGCCGTGGCGGCGTCGAGGATTTCCGCACGGCGGCGCTCCGGAAGCTCGGCATCCGGCGGGCGCCCCACCGGACGTTTACTTTTTGAAGCGACCCGCATGGACAGGAATCTCCCTATTTTGTTAACGGACCAGTCCGTCCGCGAATTGTGTTAGTTTATCGGCTCCCGATCTTGCGTCAATCCCAGCTTCTTGCCGACTGACGGAGAGACACGGCGAACGGCGTGGCGCATGCCAATCGAAACGGAATTGAAGAGGCAGCCCCATGTCTCGCAGACAGAACCCAACTGCCGTTCACAATTCACCGCCCCGTCCAGCATTCACGATCGCAGGAAACGCCGGGAAGCTTACTGATCGATCTTGCCAGAGTACCTCGGGGGCCGCAGCCAATGACATGGCGGAAGCGGAACGCACTTGTACCACGCATTTGTCATTGGACGACACGGCGATGGCGGCGGCTTGGGGCAGTAGTTATCCGAGCAGCAGGACACTTCCGGGCACGGCAAAACCAGGCACGGTTTGGGGCAGTACGTGTCAGGACAGCAACTAGAAACCGGAGAGACACAGGGCGCTGGTTTGCGGATGTAATCGTCTCGGCAACACAATGGGCAATGGCCTACGCCGCCGAGGGCCTTGCTCGGCGGAGCCTTTGCAAAGGATGACCACTCATTGGCAGACGTGATCGCCGGCCTTGCCGTCAATAGAGCGACCACAATCAATCCGGCAATGCGTGCGGCGAGAATGGTTCGCCAGCCCTTCGTTTTCGGTTCGACGTTCATTCTTCCGTCCCTTCCGTTTCTGGCACTGGTCGTGGCGCGGGCAGCACATCGGGAGCGGGTGGCAACGGCGGGCCGCCGGGAAACTCAGACGGAGGTATTCCACCCGTCGAGGGCTCAAGCCGGATTTCCCAGCCGCCACCCAATGCCCGGTAGAGATCGACGAGGCTTTGAGCGGCGTTGCCACGGGCGACCGCCAGCAACTCTTGCTGGCCGAGGAGCAACTGCTGTACGGTGAACAGGCGGTTGAAGTCGATCTCACCCTCCCGGTACTTGACCTGCGCCACACGTTCGGCTTCACGCGCCTGGTGGGCGCTCTCTTCCCGCACCTTGATCTGATCGGTGAAGTGCAGGTAAGCAACGATGGCGTTTTCCGCTTCTTCGTTGGCTTGCAGCACTGTCTGCTGGTAATTGGCGGCCAGTTGCTGGAATCGAGCATCCTGAACGCGAATGTTGTTCAACAGCCGTCCATAGTTGAGCACGTTCCAGCGCAGCGACGGCCCGATGGTGCCGCCAAAGGCACTGCTCTTGAAGACATCACTAAAGTGTGCGGCCTCCCACGCCATCATGCCGTTGATCGAGATGTGGGGATAGAGTTCAGACTGGGCGATTCCGATTTCCGCACTCTGGGCAGCAACCAATCGTTCGGCACGTCGCACATCGGGCCGTCGCCAAATCAATTCGGCAGGTACGCCCACGGTGACGACATCGGAAGCGCGGGGAATCGAAGCCGGGCCGTCGAGCATGTACGAGAGGTCGTGAGGGGGCATGCCCATCAGCACTGCCAATCGGTTTTGAGCCTGTCGACGCTGAATCTCAAAGGCTTCAATGGCCGCCAAAGTATTGCCTAGATTCGCCTTCGCTTGCGGGGTATCCAGCTCGCTGTCGGCGGCTTTCGCGTCCAGCCGAGCCTGAGCTACGCGAACGCTTTCATTTTGCAGGTTGGCATTTTCGCGAGCAACGTCGAGACGTTGCTCCAGCGCACGCAGTTCCACGTAGGTCGTCGCCACCTCGCCGATAAGTAAGACAATTGCGTCGTCGAATTCTTCCACCGAGGCGTCCAGCCGCGCGTCGGCACCCTCGATGGCGCGGCGGTATCGACCCCAGAAGTCCAGCTCCCAGGCGAGACTGCCGCCGATTCTCCAGTTGCTGAATTGCGGTGCCGCCAAATTCGCGAACGGTGAACCGGGAGGAATTGATGGGAACAGGGCAGTCTCCTGACTGCGCTGCGTTCGGGTGTAGTCCGCGATGACTTGCTGAGTCTGCGGAAAGAGATTGCCTGCCACCACCCCGCGCTGGGCCTGGGCTTCTGCGACAAGGAAACCCGCTTCGCGCAGCGTGATATTCTGCGAGTACGCCGTCTCCACGAGGCGGTTGAGCACCGGATCGTTGAAGACGGTCCACCAATCGCTGTAGTCTCCTGGCTCGCTGGAAATCCGCGAGCTTCGGGAGTCGATCCATTCGTCGGCCACCGGCGCGGCGGGCCGCTTGTAGTTGGGGCCAACTTTCAATCCGTTGTGAACGTACTCGCGGACGCTGGTACAGCCGCCTGCGCACGATACTGCCAACAGATACAGCAGTGGCAGCAGTTTCTGCCTCGCAGTGAATAGAACAACTCGGCGCATACCCCAGATTCCCTAAATTGCGACATTGCGCATGAAAGCTTCCGTCTTCCGGTCTAATTAGCGGACTTGCTGGTCAGTTTATTCATCGGCCACTTAACCGGATTGGATGAGAAAATCGGGTAAAACGGCGCTTGCCGACTGCCGAGGGCCCCTATCCCCGAACCAAGCCAAGGTGATCCGAATACCTCCCTGCGCCGCACTTTGTTTGTACTATCTCGCGAGACAATGCTTTTTCTCAAGCCATTAGCGAGAAACAGTTTGCAGCTTTTTTTCCCGATTCGGTGCCAGAGAAAACCGAACGCACCTAGTGTACTGATTCAACCAGATGGGGTTTTATCCAAAGACGCTCGGGCGCGGCGGACCATTGGTTGAACGAGCGACAAGGAGCTGGTAACTACGTCACCGAGATCGGTCTCGACATGCGGTGTGGAATCATTGCGGCCAAGGCGCAAAAAACGCTGCAAGTAGCTCTCCATCAATTCGAGCTGGCGTTTCGCTACGTCGAGGCTTTCGTCATGGCGTCCGGTGCATTGGCGAGCATGCAACTCGACCGCCAGCCGGCAGCCGGTCGCGGAATTTCGCATCTGATGCGCGATGCCAGCAAAGAGTTGGCCGAGCGTCCGCAGCCGCTCGTTCTGTCGAACATTGGATTCGTACTTCGCCAACATTTCCGCCATCCGATTGATCGACCGGCTCAGGTCGGCAATCTCGTCATCGCGAAGAGGTACTGGGATCGATTGAAAATCGCCTTCCGCGATTTCACCGACTTGAGCTTGCAATCGCTGCAACGGACGAGTCACTTGCGAGGCAATTCCCGCCGCCACGGCAACGACCAACAAAAGTGCGACGGAGCCAACTACGAGCGGTGGATAGGCAGCATCTCGCCACGCCTCAAGATAGCTCTCCTCAGGATAAAGAATATGCAGCGTCGCAGCTTGACCAGTGCTAGTACCACGAGCCATTCGAAGCGACTTGTGAAAGAAACGACCGCTTTCAAGTGAAACAGGCTCACCAAGGCCTTGGTCGCGCTCCACGAAGGGTGCAGATTCACTCAATCCAAAAAACGAGTTGTTTGGCGAACTGGACGCTACGACCGATCCATCCTGCTGAATGATCACAAACTCCGTCCCCGACAGGCCGCGCATCTTGCTGAGCACGCCGTCGGTCAGAGGGAAGTTTGCGTCAGCCAACGTAGTCGCCATCTCGTTCATCTCGCGTTCGATCCGCAAACACGTGCGTTGCACTGAAAGGAACGCATTCAACACGCTCACGGCCACGAGGCTGGCGAGCATTACGCCAACCATCGGCAGCATGATCTGGTTTCTCAATTGCCAGCGCATCGCGGAATACCCTTTACGAACATTGCTCAACGTTAATCTTATTAGGGGCGTGAACAACGTACAACGACGCGGACCATCAGCCGTGTCGGTTGAATCGCCATGCTTGTCGAACAAAAAGGCGCGGGGCATCGCGAGTCGAGCAGAGCCACTTCACGGATTGCGTAGTTTCTCAGGGATTCGGATGTTGTCTCGAAGATCCCTGTACATGGCATACCGTTTGCCATGTGAGTCCCCCGCACTAAAGCTGCGCCGTTAACACACCTTGGTAGCGTTTGTCGCGAATTCTCACGATTCCGGCTGCGTTGTTGACGCTCCACCCATCCCACAACTAACAACCGGTCTACACTCCGTCGAGGCCAAGCTTGCACGCACCACGTTTTAGTCTGAGATCGCTCTTCGCGGTCGTGGCATTCATCGCTGCGAGTCTGGCTTCGCTCCTGCAGCCGTGGCGGAGTTGGTGTCCGTCGCTGATGTTGACCGCGATGCTGTTCCTCTTATTGGCAGCGATCCCCGCATGTTTCTTTGCCAACGGTCGCGACCGAGCCTTTTACTTTGGCTTTGCGATCGTCGGTTGGGGCTACTTTCTTGTCGTCCATACTCTCGTGTTCGATGCGAGCGTCGGGCGTCAACTACTAACGAACCATTTCGCTGAATTCGTCTGCATTGCCGTCACGGGCAGCCTCGGAGACATCCAGCAATTCCTTAACGTTTCTCACACGCTATTCACATTTGGCTTCGCGTATGCGGGAGCCGTGGCCACGGAGCGAGGCCACGCAAGCGTCGGTAAAGTTTCTAGCACTTCGAAGGTGCAAGAACTCCGAGCACCTCGTTCAAACGAATTATCCTTGAGGAGAACCCTATGATCCAACGACGAACGTCGATGATGCTCGCGCTAATACTCTACTTTACCTCGGCAGCCGTCTCAGCGGATGACGCGGCACACCGAAATCGGTATGAGCAAGCAGTTGCCAAAGCGATTTCCTACTTGAAATCCAAGGGGCAAGCGTCGGACGGTTCCTTCAGCAGTCACGCCGGCATCGGGCCGACAGCATTGGTGACCACTGCGTTGCTACGACACGGCGTGCCGGCCAGCGATCCGTCCGTTGCCAGGAGTCTTCAATACCTTGAAGAGTCTATACAGCCAGACGGAGGCATCTACAGTCCGGGAACGTTTTATCGGAACTATGAGACGTGTCTAACCGTCCTCTGCTTCACAGAGGCAAATGAGGATGGCCGCTACAACCAAGCGATCAAGCGAGCGGATGCTTTCGTCAAGGGAATACAGTGGGATGAGGATGAAGGCAAAGATCCGTCCGATCTGGCCTACGGCGGAGGTGGTTATGGAAAACACAAACGTCCCGACCTCTCGAACACAAGCTTTCTGATAGACGCCCTGCGAGCGGCGGGTAACTCAGCGGATAGCGAGGCTGTTCAGCGGGCGTTGGTTTTCGTTTCACGCTGCCAAAACCTAGAGTCAGAACACAATACGACGGCCTTCCCGGTGAAGAACCCCGATGGTGGCTTCTATTATACAGTCGCGGCAGGTGGCAGCAGCCAAGCGGGAGAAACGGCGAACGGTGGACTTCGCAGCTACGGTTCGATGACCTATGCCGGTCTCAAGAGCATGCTGTACGCTGGCGTTGGTCCCGATGATCCGCGTGTGAAGGCTGCCGCGAAGTGGGTCAGCGAGCATTATGACCTGAAATCGAATCCGGGACTGGGAACTGCCGGGCTCTTCTACTACTACCATTTGTTTGGCAAGGCGCTGGACGCGATCAGCGACGACACGCTCATCGACGCGGCAGGTAAAGAGCATAAGTGGCGGATCGAACTCGTTGCCGAGTTAGCCTCGCGACAACAGCCTGATGGTTCGTGGATCAACGACAACGATCGCTGGTTTGAAGGCGACGCCAACCTCGTCACGGGCTACGCCCTTCTTGCACTCGCATATTGCGAACCAGCCAAGGCTGAGTGATTCGTATCCAGCGGCGACTTCACTGCCAACCATCAATCTCTTAGGGAACCTCGATGCAAATGAAACGACTCTCTCGAAGATCTGCGTTTACGCTCGTTGAATTACTTGTTGTCATTGCGATTATTGGAATCTTAGTCGCGTTGCTTCTTCCAGCCGTCCAGGCCGCGCGCGAAGCGGCGAGACGGATGCAGTGCAAGAGTAACCTGAAGCAACTCGCATTGGCCGTTTTGAACTATGAGAACACCTACCGCGCGATTCCCGCAAGCGCGGTCGTCGACTTGAGCGTGACGGCGACGGGCAACAATGGTTCCTGGGGAGTTCACGGACGCATCATGCATTTCCTGGAGCAAGGCAACTTGTACGATCAGGTAGACATCAACACGGCTTGGGACTTTCAGCAACCGATTGATGGGTTGGGCATTCCGACATTCGCCTGTCCAAGTGATCCCGGAACGGGCCGCGTGCGAGATCCCGGTGGTGGCAAGGTGCATCTCGTTCCGACCAGCTATGGTTTCAATATGGGAACCTGGTTTGTTTTTAATCCAGCGACACGGCAGGGAGGTGATGGAGCTTTCTTTCCCAACAGTCATCTTCGAATACGAGACTTTGTCGATGGCACAAGCAACACTCTGCTGGCTGCCGAAGTCAAAGCATGGACGACTTACACACGCAACGGCGGGCCCGGCACGACGACAATTCCGCTGGACGCAGCCGCTGCTTCGCTGATCGTCACCTCTGGTGCTCAAACCAAGTCGACAGGGCATACTGAATGGCCCGACGGTCGAGTCGACCACACTGGTTTTACTGCGACTCTCACACCGAACACGTTTGTGCCGTTCACAACCGGCGGACAGACGGTTGACGCGGACTACAACTCTTGGCAGGAAGGAAAGAATGGCTCGTCCGGCAATCCCACGTATGCCATCGTAACCTCTCGCAGCTTCCACCCAGGTGGCGTTAACGTTGCACTGGTTGATGGCTCAGTCCGAGCTATCGCCGAGACAATCGATTTGAACGTTTGGCGTGGTATCGCAACCCGCTATGGCGGTGAGGTAGCCTCGCCCTAAACACGTACAAGCCACTGTGCGATTGCGTTGGACCTACCTGATTGAAGTTAAACACCTCCGAAGACTTCAAGCAGAAGATAGTTCCGGCTCGCGAGCGAATATGGCCTTGTTTCTGACGTGGGAGAGTAGGATGGGAATTGGTCTTGCCGATCTCTATCCGCCAGCTATGATTGCGTGTACAAACGTTTGGTTCGAGTCGTTCATTAAACAATCCGTGCAGACCTAAGAATGTTCCGCCGATCACTCTCCTTGGTGCTCGTTTCTTTGCTGCTGGCCAACCAATGCCTTGCAGTAACGCATGCGCATCTCGGAAGCGATTTCGCAGAGCCGGAAAGTCATGGGGCTCGCCCGCACTTTCACCTCGGCGGTCATGCTCACGAGGAATCGGATCAGCACTCGGAACATCCACACGCTGATCACCCAGGGCACGCCCCCAGAGTTGACGAGCATGACCCGTCAGCCGTACGAGCTGTTACGCTGCTCGGCGAACACGATTCCGATGCGGTCTATTGTGGTCAAACGACGCTCTTTCCTCGAAATCTAGAGTCCCCTAGCATCCTAGTTGCGAAGTGTTCCGTAGCTTTCGCCGTTCTCGATGTCGTGAGTCAGCGAGACCGGTTGCTGCGACCGGGCCCGCGAAGCAGTCAGCCGTCGTCTCTCTTTGACGAGGCTTGTCCCATCTATCTGCGCACGCTCTCTCTGCGCATTTAATCGCCTCGCCGCCATCGGCCGCGTTGTCGTCAGCACCCGCTCGCGTGCATCTGTTGCGTTTGCGCTCTTATGCCTCCGCAGCTGATCTGCAGTCTCGCGTAACCCCTGATCCGTGCCAATTGTTGAGGTGGAAATATGCATCGAAAGCGAGTACTCCGATTTGTCGGTGGCTTTGCGATGGTCGTCGCATTTGTTGGAGTCGGTATTGCCGCACTGGTGACGCGCGATCGTTGGTTGCCAATGCTAAGCTCAAACGTCGCGACTTCCGAAACCGAAGACCATGCAACGCCAATCGAAGACGCCAAGGTTCTGAAACTCAGCCCGCAGGCCCGTAAGAACCTGGAGCTGGTCTCGAAGCCCGTCGTGCCTCAAACTTACTGGCGAACCATTCAAGTGCCGGGAGTGGTCGTCGATCGGCCTGGCCTGTCCGACCGGGGTGTTACCTCTCCAGCTGTGGGCGTCGTGACCCAAGTTCATGCGTTCGCCGGTGACACCGTTAAGCCGGGTGAGACGCTCTTCACTCTTCGGCTGTTCAGCGAATACCTGCAAAACACTCAGTCCGAATTGTTCAAGGCTGTTCGCGAGACGGAACTGATCAAGGAAGAACGCAAGCGGATTGAGGGACTTGCGAGCAGTGGAACGATCGCGGGAACTCGCATCATTGAACTCGATCAGCGGATTCGACGACAGGACGGACTAATTCAAGCGTATCGACAGGATTTACTCACGCGCGGACTTGCACCAGCTCAGATCGAGCAAATTGCGGAAGGCACGTTCGTATCCGCGATTAATGTTGTCGCGCCGCCACCCGTTCAGGATGTTCGGAAGCAGGGTGATGTCCAACCCGTCGCCTTCGTGGAAGATGGTCGTAGTGAAGCGATCGTCTATGAAGTCCAAGAGTTAAAGGTTGATCTCGGCCAGCAGGTGCAAGCGGGGCAACTGCTATCCGTGTTGTCGAATCATCGGTCGCTCTACATCGAAGGGCATGCGTTCAAGCAGGAGGCGCCAATGCTTGAACAAGCTGCCCAACACGGTTGGTCGATTGATGTCGAGTTTGCCGAGGACGACAGTCGGCACTGGCCGCCACTGGAACAGACCTTCCAGATTCGGCATCTGGCCAACACGATCGACTCCGCCAGCCGTACATTCGATTTCTTCATTCCGCTGACGAATCAGTCGCGGGCCTACGAGAAAGACGGGCAAACATTCATCGTCTGGCGTTTGCGACCGGGACAGCGAGTCCGCTTGCATGTGCCGGTTGAACAGTTTGAAAACGTGATGGTACTCCCGGCGGCGGCGCTCATTCGCGAAGGGCCGGAAGCCTACGTGTTTCGCCAGAATGGCGACCTGTTCAACCGCCTTCCCGTCCATGTGTTGCACGAGGATCGATTGAACGTCGTGTTGGCCAATGATGGCAGCGTTGCCCCCGGCTCGTACTTGGCACAAGGTTCCGCCGCTTCGCTCAACCGTGTGCTCAAAGCGCAGTCCGCTAGTGGTGTGCGCGCCGATATCCACGTTCACGCAGACGGCACGACGCACGCCGCTCACTAAGAAAAGGATTCCCGTAGTGCTTAACGCCATTATTCGGTTCTCGCTTCGCTATCGCATGCTGGTCGTGGTGATCAGCCTCGCCATGTTGATCTATGGATCGTACTTGGCAACGACGATGCCGATCGATGTTTTCCCCGATCTGGATCGCCCTCGCGTCATCATCATCACGGAGAGCCCCGGCCTCGCTACGGAGGAAGTCGAGACGCTTGTTACGCAACCGATCGAGATTGCGCTGCTGGGAGCCAACGGTGTGACTGCGGTGCGCAGCCAAACGACCGCCGGGTTGAACGTGATCTATATCGAATTCGATTGGGCGACCGAAATCCGCGCTGCAAGACAAACGGTGCAAGAACGCCTGTCATCGTTAGAGGGCGTGTTGCCTGCGGGCATCACTCCGCAGATGACACCGCCGTCGTCGATCATGGGGCAAATCGTCGTGGCGGGAATCTACCGCCAGCAAGGCCCCAACGGCGGTGAACTGACGGCGATCGACAAAACAGACTATTTGATGGAAGTCATCGAGGCGGACGACGGCACAAAATCGCAAGTCATCGTCTGGCGAGCAGTCGATCGTCGCCTGCATGAGACTTGGGAAGAAGTCCCGCACACAGATCTTCGCTGGTTGGATTCTCAGAAGTTGGACACAGCCCGTCCTCAAGATTCTGGAACTCGGGCCACGCTCAAGATCGATGGTCGGGATTTCGAAGTCGACTTCCTTACCGATCAGCAGCGGCTGATGGCCCTGCGAACGATGTCCGATTGGGTCATTCGGCCGAGGATTCTCAAAGTCACCGGCGTGGCGGAAGTATTTCAAATGGGAGGCGACCGCAAGCAGTATCAGATCCTGGTCGATCCCACCGCGTTGCTTGAGTACGAGGTCAGTTTGCAAGACGTCGAGAAGGCTTTGCAGGAAAGCAACATCAACACCAGTGGTGGATTCGCCATTACGGGCGAGACGGAAAGGCCAGTGCGGATACTGGGGCGTTTGGGCCCTGACGCGCGGGTCGTCCTGGAAGACCTGCGAAATGTCCCCGTCAAAGTCAACGAGCGAAGAACAATCTTGCTCAATCAAGTTGCCAGGGTCACCGAAGGTCCACAATTCAAACGAGGCGATGGCAGTATCAATGGTCGACCGGGCGTCGTGTTTACGGTCGTCAAGCAGCCGCACGTCGATACGCGTGAACTGACCGACAATGTCGCCGTTGCATTCGCGGAAGCCGAAGCGTCGTTGCCAGCGGACATCATTATCAACTCGGAATTGTTTCGTCTGAAGAACTTCATTGATCGCGGCATCTTCAATGTTGGCGAAGCGCTGGTCATCGGGGCGGTCCTCGTCTTGATTGTGCTCTTTCTGTTTCTGCTCAACTTCCGCACCACGTTCATTACGTTAACTGCGATCCCGCTCTCGCTGGTCATCACGACCCTGGTCTTCCGCTTGATTGGCCACCTGACAGGCTCGGAGCTATCAATTAACGTGATGACGCTCGGCGGGCTCGCCGTCGCCATGGGCGAATTGGTGGATGACGCGATTGTCGATGTGGAAAACATCTTTCGGCGATTGAAGGAAAACAACGCTCTCGGCGAACCGAAGCCGTCATTGCAAGTCGTTTACGAGGCCAGCAAGGAGATCCGCAGTGCCATCGTCTTTGGCACGGCAGTTGTGATTCTGGTCTTCCTGCCGCTGTTCGCGTTGTCAGGTGTCGAAGGACGTTTGTTCGCGCCGCTGGGCGTCGCCTACATCGTTTCTATTCTTGCCTCGTTGCTCGTGTCGCTCACGGTGACGCCCGTGCTGTCGTACTATCTGCTGCCACAGTCAAAGGCCACGCACCAGGAGCAAGACGGGCCATTGCTACGAGCCATGAAATGGATGGCCAGTTTTCTCATTCGCTTCAGCATGGCGCGGCCCGTCCTGCTCCTCTTGGCAACTTGGATCGGCGTTGGCATAGCCGGTTGGCAGTTCGCACACTTGGGCCGGAACTTCCTGCCTCAATTTGACGAAGGCAGCGTGCAAGTCAACGTGACACTGCCGCCCGGATCGTCACTTGACGCGTCCAACCGAACCTCAGCGATCATCGATTCAAAGTTCCGTGAAATGCAGAAGACCGAACAGAATCCCAGCGGCGAGATTTTGTACTTCGTCCGCCGCACGGGGCGTGCCGAGATGGACGAGCACGCGTCCCCGGTGAACACCGGCGAGTACATTCTGAGCATGAATCCCGAATCGGGTCGGCATCGCGAAGAGACGATCGGCCAATTGCTGAGCGAACTGAGCGAGGAAGTGCCCGGTGTTGACATCGAAGTCGAGCAGCCCTTGGCGCATCTGATCAGCCACATGGTGTCAGGTGTCTATGCGCAGATCGCCATCAAGATTCACGGCGATGACCTCGACACGTTGCAGCAGCTTGCCGAGCGGGTCAAAACTACGATTCAGACCGTTCCAGGACTCACGCCGCCAGTGGTCGAGCCGATCAAGCAGACAGAAGAACTGCATATTCGACTGCGATCCGATGATCTGGCGTTTCACGGTGTGACGCGAGCTTACGTCGCACAGATTCTGCAAACAGCGTTGCAAGGCGAAGTCGTCTCGCAGGTATTGGAAGGTCAGCGCCGCTTCGATCTGTTGATTCGATTGGAAGAGACGTATCGCACGGATTACGCGAACCTTGGCCGGCTGCGCATTGACTTGCCGAACAATCGAGGGCAAATCGAACTGCACGAACTGGCCGACATCGGCGAAGGCGCGGGGCCAAATGCCGTGAATCGAGAGAACGCCCGTCGACGCATCGTCATCCGTTGCAATACTCAGGATCGCGACTTGGCCAGTGCCGTCGCCGAGATCCAACAACGAGTGCAAAGCCAAGTGCAACTGCCGCAAGGTTACTTCGTCGAGTACGGTGGGCAGTTCGAGAGCCAGCAAAGTGCTACGAGGCTCATTCTCATCTTGGCTGGCGTCTCGGTCGTGGGAATGTTCGTCGTGCTGATGGTGCTATTTCCATCCGTGCGAATTGTGTTGCAGATTCTCAATGCACTGCCGACCGCGTTCATTGGCGGCGTCATGGCACTTGTCATCACACAACAAGATCTGACTGTCGCCAGTCTCGTGGGCTTCATTTCGCTCGGGGGCATCGCGGTCCGCAATGGCATTCTGCTCGTAACCCACTACATCCATTTGATGAAGGAGGAGGGCGAGGAGTTTACACACGAAATGGTCTTACGCGGCAGTCTGGAGCGACTTGCGCCTGTACTGATGACAGCGCTAACCGCCGGGATTGGGCTCGTGCCGCTGGTACTTGGCGGCCAAGAGCCCGGACGTGAGATTCTCTACCCGGTCGCTACGGTGATTCTCGGTGGCCTGATCACTTCGACGTTTTGCGAATTCCTGATTCACCCCGGACTGTTCTTGAAGTTCAGCGGCAAAGATGCGGCCGAGGTCGCGCGATCGCACGAACTGGAGGGCAACTCGGAACACTTACTTACTTGAATCTGATCCCTGCCAGTAATCACTCATGCCGCGCGGCATGAACTGGCATCACGCCTTGAAAAGGAGTTTAGACCCATGAAGAAGTTGACAATGAAACTGACCTCGCTATTCGCGATCGCCTCGCTCGCCGTGCTCGTTGGTTGCGGTAGCTCGCCGCCCCCGACGTCGGCAACACCAGCGGCACCCTCGGAAGCGGCTGCCCATCCTGACGATCACGCTCATTCCGGCCACGGTGCTGGGCCGCACGACGGAACGTTGGCTGATTGGGGTGGTGGCAAGTACCACGTTGAGTTCACGGTCGACCACGACAAGCAAGAAGCCACGGTCTTCATACTGGGTGACGACGAGAAGACCCCATCGCCCATCAAGGCCGAAGAAATCCAGCTCAGCATCACCGATCCCGTCATGCAAGTCGTACTAAAGGCCGCGCCACAGGAAGGCGACCCCGAGGGTTCCGCATCACGCTTCGTCGGTAACCACGAGAGTCTGGGCGTGGTCCAAGAATACGCCGGCACCATCACGGGTGTCGTTGAAGACACGCCGTACTCGGGTGATTTCAAAGAAGAACCGCACGCGCACGAATAACTTACATCTCATGATTTGGAACCTACTCAAAGTCGTCATCTCTGCGACGGTCATCGTGACTGTCGCAGAGATCGCAGGCCGATTCCCTCGGTTGGGCGCGTTGTTGTTGACACTTCCATTGGTCAGCATCCTGGCGTTCATCATGACGTGGACTAAGGAAGGTGAAATGACGACGATCACGCAGCTTGCGCGAGAGACGCTGGTACTCGTCCCACTGGGGCTGCCGTTTTTCATTCCATTTGCGTTATCCAACCGCACTGGTCTATCGTTCTGGCCGACGTTCGTAGTGGGAATTGCACTAGCGTCTATCACGATTGGACTCTGGTTCCGGTTTGCACCCAGCTCGATGAGTCAACCCGCCGAAGAAGTGCAAAGTGAGGTCGTCAGATCCGAAAACTCGTGAGGTCGGAATCTTAAGGAATTTGCCGGTCCCTGCTATGGCTCCGGTTCGCCCGATGTCGGCAGATCGTTAATTAGCGGTAGTTACTCCGATAGCAAGTTATTAACTCTCGATCGAAAGCTTCACTACGTCACACTTTGGTGGAACTCGAACGGGTAACTGCTCGCCAAATAGTCGCCCGTGACATGTCTCATCGATGAACCGTTTTTTCGGAACGACAATCCCTGACCGGACGCTCGTCGGTTGCGCCGACGCTTCGTGGTGTCACGCGATTGCAACCTCGGTCGGTTAGACATGAGCGCCCATTTACGTTTGGCCTGCCGCCGTTCATGGTTGAACTCACAATCTAACTGCCCCCGCGCTCTCAGCTAAATCGATCATCTGGAAAGTGAGCTCGTTTTTGGGGGCGCAGTGTTGCCACACCGGTCGGGCAGTTCCGCAGAGAACACCTTCTTTGAGGGCTGCATTCTGGTAGAATCGCGGAGAACACCACACTTGTCTGTCGGGAATGGGGTGCCCTCAACGGATGACCAGCCGTCACCTGGAACTTAACGACGCAACCATCGGTGTTGTTACCGCTCTTCCAAAAGAATATGCGGCCGCAAAACGTGTGCTTGCATGTTCCACCGAGGTGTCGGCGCCTGGCACCGACGCAGGTCGATCCTTCGCCGTGTCAAGGATCTCGGCGACCGATGGCGGACTTCACGTGGTTGCGGTGACACTGCTCCCTGACATGGGAAACAATCTGGCAGCCGTGTGTGCGACATCTCTCCTGCGTCACTGTCCGAATGTGAAGCACCTCATCATGTCGGGTATAGCTGGTGCTGTGCCCGACCCCAAGAACTCCGATCGCCACGTGCGACTTGGTGATATTGTTGTCAGCGATCGCAGTGGCGTAGTGCAGTACGATCTCACGAAAGTGGCGGCTCGCATGTCACTTCGAGAGAATAGACATCTCTTGGGCGCGTTTTTTGGGTGGCTAGCTGGGGATCGTGGGGATATCGTCCGAGAAGTGAAAGAACACCGCGGACCACCGAGGCCTCCCTGTCCGGTTATGCTTCAAACGGTGCAAAGGCTTCAAGCCAACGCACAGTTGAATGAGCGTCCTTGGGAAAAGACGATCACTAGTTTTGTTACAAATAACGGAAAGCAGTGGAGCCGTCCGGGGCCCAATCTTGACCGTCTTTCCGATTGGCACGATGGCTGGCCGACCACGACGCACCCAGCCGATGAACAGCGTCACGATGACAGATGCCCTCGCGTGTTCCTTGGACCCATTGGATCTGCGAATATCTTGCTAAAACACCCACAAATAAGAGATGGGTTGCGAGATCGTTTCAAGATCAAAGCAGTTGAGATGGAAGGCTCGGGAATTGCCGATGCCACCTGGCACGAGGGAGTTGGTTACTTAGTCGTTCGCGGCACATGCGACTACTGTAACAAGGACAAAGGCGACCGATGGCAGATGCACGCCGCGTTGATAGCAGCTGCTTACACAAGGTCCGTGATCGAAGCGATGCCTTCCACGCGACCACACAATCTTGTTCCGATGTTGCATCTCCCAATCGCTCCTGCTGCATCTTGGAGGCAAGAGCTGACGGGCGGGGTCTCATTTGCGTCTTCCAAGACGACTCATACGGATGACAAAGTTATTGTTGATCGCGCGCAAACTCGTTTCGAGAAATCAAATGTCACGCCTGATGGCGGCGGCGCAATTCGCGTTCCCACGCGCGCTTCCGACGACTCAAACGCCAAGCTCGCCGAAATGAAAGCTTCCGGACTGATAAAGAACATTACGCAGTCGCTTGATGTGTTCGATCATGCCGACGCGATCACACTCGCAAGCCAGCTGGAGGAGTCGTTGAAACAGGATGAATCGCTACTTCCGAAGGGTATTAGGGTGGAAGCGTATAAGCAGCTCGCAGAAGTCGCTTTGGTTGAAGCTCGACAGGACGTGACAGACGATAACGAAGTCGACACGACACGTGCAAAATCCTTCTATCGAAAGGCTCGCGATGTCTTACAAGGATGACTTCAGAACTGACGATTTGGACAGCTTTGGCGCTTACCTCGACTCATTCGAGAAAGGGCCGGACGAAGCGTTAAGGCAGCTGGAAGGCAAGACTGATCCCGATAGCCTGCGTCGTCGTTTGCGACTGCTTGTGGACAGCAAGAGGTTTAAGGAGGCAGCTGATTTGGTACGCGGTCGAACGCCGCACGAGCGATGGTGCAGTCAAGCCGTTCGCGGCTTCGTGTTAAATGGTGAAGTCGAAGGAGCAAGAACGATCATCGAGTGGGCGTCCTCCCTGGAGGATCTAACCGTTAGGCGCCAATGTATCGTTTTCTTCGCGAACTCTTTACTTTCAACTGCGTTCCGAGACCGCGGCGAGGACGAAGATGTCTTACCTGGGGCGGCATCGCAAACAGAACGTGCAGTGTTGGAGGAAGCCCTTGATAGCTTGGAACCTATCTTGATGCGGGTAGCAGCGGATCGCCGGGCTAGCAACGAGTTGGAATCGTCCGCCGTGCAGATTGCAACCAAGTGCCATCTTTATCTCGGCGACCACGAAGAGGTCAAGACGCTGGCTGCGATTCTCGCAAGACGCAAGCCAATTCCGATTGAAGTCGCCCACCTTGCGCGAAGTCGTTTTATCGAATGTAAGTTTGAAATCGTTGACAGACTGCGGGCCGAGCATGGCGATGAATTCGAACCGCGACTATGGGCGGCGATTCTGGAGAGTGACGTCTTCGACCGGCCGCGTGAGGCGTTCGAGGCGCTCCTTGAACTTGTTCCAGATGCTCAAGCGCCCAGGCAAAAGGATGATGTCTGTAAAGCGCTATTCGAAGTTGCTCAAGGCATCGGCCTGGAAGCGCTGAACGAAAGCCAGGAGGTAGCAAGAAGAGTACTGAACCAAGATGCCCCACTTCTAAATCAGATTCAGGTCCGCAAGTGTTTTTACGAGGGTAAGATCGACCAGGCAGGAACGCTCCTGGAGAGTACACGAGACGAGAGTGACCCTTTCTGGCTACAGATGTTTGGCTTTTACCTGCTCGAAACAGGCAAGCCTGAGCAATCCCTAGAGTACATAGTAAAGGCAACAGAGCAGATACCGCATGTCCGACTATTGGAACTTGGGGCCGCCACGGCTGTGCGATGTGACCGGCTTCAGATTGCCAAGGAATTGCTTCACAAATTGCTCAGCATACAACCCACAGATCAACAGACGCTTCGCAATGCGGCTTCCGTTACCTTAGATCTTCATGACTATGGTTCTGCGGCGACGCACTTTGAAGTTCTATATGGACTTCAGCCGAAGAACACCGCATACGGTTTGAATTACGCTGGATGTCTGGGGTTGGCAGGGAGATACGATGAAAGTTTGTCCGTGTTTGATGAGTTGTGTCGTCAAGACGATCCTCTACTTGAAGCGTTGATCGGAAGGGCCCAAGTATTGCTGACGCTGAACCGGCCGAGTGACGCGTTTGCGACACTGGACGAAGTCCGCGCCGACCACTGGGGAAGCCCAGAATTCCTAGCCGAGTTCACGAAAGTCGCACACGCATCCGACAAAGACGAAATCGCAGGTCAAGCATTTAACCGGCTTCGCCAGCTCCACGAATCGGGTTTGGTACGTGGCGACCTAATTCGACCAATGACGCTGGATGATGTCATCCAACATTCCAGAGAGTGGAAAGAGCATAGTGACTATCTTCACCGACAGGTCATAATTGGTCGAGTTCCCTGGCTATTTGTCGATCAGCAGCTAAATAACGTCTCGTACTGGGGCTGGCGAATGCGAACGCAGCCGCTTGAGTGGGTGAGCGACTTTCCTGAGCAAAGAGCCACCTACACCATCTACTCAACAAATGGGTATTCCGCCGTTGCCGACAAAACGGGCCGACTCTCGCTAGAAAGAATCACATGCGCACCGCCAAACACGACCGTTACGATTGACTTGAGCGCGTTGATAACTCTGCACCATCTAGACTTGTTGAAGGAAACTGCAAAGTACTTTGGTAAGTTGTTAGTACCAACCAGCTATCTTCGGCATGCGTTTAATGAAAGCGGGCGGCTTGTACCTCATCAGCTCTCGCGAAAATCGTCCCGTGAAGAGATCAAGATGGCTCTTGATGATTGCCGCGTATTAGTACACGACAACGCTATCGGAGAGGCAGTGATTATCCACGAATACTCGACGGATAATGATGTTGGACAGCATTTCTACCGCCTGCACGACATTGCGGACACACTTCACAACTTGGGAAGGATAACTGACGATGAATACAAGCGTCTCCGACTTGTCGCACACAAAGCTTCAGGGGTCGACCATGATCATCCAGAGCTAGTTTTTGACGATGACGTCGTGATTCGCCTGTCAAGCCTTGAAACGATTACGACGATCGGCGTGTTGGCACCAGTTCTGGAATGTTTTCGGGTACGTATCCTTGATGAAGATCGCATTGACCTTCAAACCAGCCTTCGAACATTCTCGGCTCAGGAGCAGGTCCGTTCGAGGCACTCGGATTTATGGGGCTTCGTCGTTCAGGACCCTCGAGTTGTTCCAACAACTCATACCTTTCTTAAACGCGACGATGACGGATTGTCCGAAGACGATGCATTGGAGATGCAAGTAGAAGACCAACTAGCCATTTCCGCCACTTTGCTTGCGGAGCAACATCGTACACCTCTTTTGTCAGACGACCGCTTCTGCCAGGCGTTGCTATTGAACGCGCGGCGAAACGAGTCCCATGCGGCATTCGGTTCCGATCTTGTGGTAGAGGCTTTGCACCAGGCTGACATCATCACAGATGATATGGCGGCTGACGCGTTTTTGGCCCTTGTTGAACTGCGATACCGTTTCTTGACACCTTCGGCAACTGTACTGAAAGTACTGCTCGATCGGTTCATCCAGCACCCTCCAGGAAACCTCTTGCAGCGAGTAGCACTATACTGCCACGATTGCATGAGAGACCCTGGCCTGCTGGGAGGCAAGGAAGCTACCGAGCCTCCCATGCCAATGGCGTTTCGGCTATTCCAACGGTGGTGTGAAGCTGCCTCGCTTTTCGTAGCGAGCGTCTGGCTAGATGACTCCA